>JBKQOR010000208.1:0-18018 GCA_052145435.1 Rhodomicrobium sp.
TCGCCGATTCCTTGATGCCGCGGATCAGCAGCGCCGAGATCAGCACAATGATGAAGACCGCCGGCAGATTGACGATGCCGTGCACGGTGGTGCCATCGGCGAGCGTGGCGGTCTCGAAGGGCGACAGCGTCCACTGCGCCGGCAGGTTGATGCCGAAATCCCGCAGAAACGAGGTCACATATCGCGACCAGCTCACCGAAACGGTGCCGGCGCCGACCGCATATTCGAGAACGAGGTCCCAGCCGATGACCCAGCCCACGATCTCGCCAAGTGTCGCGTAAGCGTAAGTGTAAGCGCTGCCGGCAACCGGGATCATGCTTGCAAGCTCGGAATAGCACATGCCCGCGAAGCCGCAACCGATCGCGGCAATCACGAAGCTGATGACGACGGCCGGCCCTGCATTGTCGGCCGCGGCGAGCCCCGTTAGCGAAAACAGGCCCGCGCCGATGATCGCGCCAATGCCAAGAGCGATGAGATTGAAGGGGCCGAGCGTGCGTTGCAGCTGAACCCCGTGCGGATCTTCTTGAAGCTCGGCGATCTTCTTGCGCCGAAAAAGCGAGCCGGCCCTCGGTAAGGCACGCTCGCCCGTGGTCCCGGCCTCTCGCATTGATGCCCTCTCGCTCTTCCGCGGTTCATAATCTGGGCACTTATACAAGCTCCTGCTGACCCAGGCATCTGGAGTTTACGCAGAAACAAGTTCAACAGGCAACGCGCTGCGCGGTTCATCGGCGCGGCAGGTATGCCACGTCTGCGGCACGGAGCGGAAGCGTGGGCTTTGGCTTGAAGTTTAATCGAATAGGGCCGGCTCCGATGCCGCACCCTTAACCCGTTCTTGCTAGGGTGATGCAACCCGCAACCTCGTTAGATTGTAAGAGCGGTCATGCAGAGACCCGTTTGTACAGTAATTATCCCAGCACTTAGCTGCCTCAAAGACCCGGCGGTTGCACTTGCGTCGGCCGCCATGCAGCGCGCCGGCGAAATCGAAGTCATCGTGCTGGAGGGCAGATCGGCCGATGGAACTGGTTGGCTCAAGGAGTGCAGCCGCGAATGGCCGGCACTGCGCACGATAGAGACCGGCGGTTGCGGCCCCGGCAGGGCGCGCAATGCCGGAATTGAGGCCGCGCGCGCGCCGCTCATCGCATTCCTCGATGCGGCCTGCTGGTGGTGGCCGGACAAACTTGCCAGGCAGGTCGCCTATCACGCCGCCCATCCGGAGACGGCCTTTTCGTTCACGGACTACTTGCTCGTGTCGGCCGATGGTGAAAGCCAGGGAAGCTGTTTCGATTATTGGCAGCCTCCGCTCCGCCGGGGAAAGACTGGCTACCTCCGATTGAACGGCGCGCTGCAAATCCTGCTCGCAATGAATCTGGCCGGAACGTCCACTGTTGTCGCAAGCAAGGCTGCCTTGGAAAAAATAGGCGGCTTCAGGGACCTGGCTTCTGCTGAAGATTGGGATCTTTGGCTGAGGCTCGCGGCTGAGGCTCCTGCCGCTTACTCCAAGGCGATCACGGCCACCTATCCCGTGCAGCCGGAAAACGTGGCATCGAGGTACGGAGTACGGATTGCCGCAATGGAAGAGATCATAGCCCCGTATGAAAGCTCGCCCGCACCCTCGATACGGCGCGCGGCAGCAAAGGCCCGTGCCAGCCTTAACCTTGCGCGCGCGGAGCTAGCGCGGCCGGCCGGACGCCACGCACCCGCGGCGCTCCATCGCTCGCGCTCCTTTCCCGGCCGGCCATCGGCAAGACCCGGCAAAGCAACCGCAGCCAGCCTTTTCAGCACCGCCCTTTATTTCCTCAACGCATACGGAGCAGGCAAATGATCTTATTTGAAGAGACAAGGCCCGCGACGCTCGAAGATGTGCGCTGGCTGAGACAGAACCTCGGGCGCAGATTGAAAGACTCATGCCTCCGCGCGATCGATCCCAAGCTTGGCGGAAGGTGCCTATCGCTACCCTTGATCGACAGCATACTTCTCGCCGTCACGGAGATCGGCAACAACATCGTCCAGCATGCTTCGCCAAAGCCCACTTTCGTGTCGCTTGAGGTGCGCCTTGCCGGCCCGTTCCTTCGCATCGAACTTCGCGATGACGGCGGCAGCTTCGACGAGTTTGCCACGGTTTTGGAAAACGCGGGCCGCGTCCCTAACTCTGCCGATCGGATCTCAGGCCGGGGGCTTTCGCTCATTTCTCAAGCCTTGCAGGACATCGAGTATCATGCGGGCTCCCCTAACCGGCTCATCGGCTGGCGCAAATTGCGCAAAGCCCAGCCGCACGTGCTCATCGTCGCCAGGGATGCGGTGGATCGCGGCAACCTTTGCACAATGCTGAGCCAGAACTACGAAACCAGCCCCGTCCGTACGGTTGCCGAAGCTCAAGTCATACTCGCCAGCCATAGAGTCGACGCGATACTTGCAGACTACGACCCTGCATATCATCGCGAGGATCTTTTCAAGGCTGAGTTCGATCAAAGTTCTATCCCTGTGATTTTGATGGCTTGGCCCGACGAGTTCGAAGTGTTCCGCCGCTATCCGTTCTCTATCGATCAATGCCTGCCGAAGCCTATCTCGACCTTTGCGCTCATCACGGCGATCGAGGTTGCCATCGCAAGCTATACCCGCAGGCTCATCCATCTCGCCAACTACTTCGGGCACAGCGCGGGCGCCCTGCTTGCGAACGAGCTTCCGCGCGAGCTTCCAAGCTACAGGATCGAGATTATTTCCGGCACGGCAACCTATGGCGGAGGCGATTTCGCCCTCGCATTGGCTGGGAAGGGCTTCACGCGGATTGTCCTCGGCGACATCATGGGGCACGGCCTGAAGGCGAAAGCAGGCGCAATCACGCTTTCCTCGATTATACGCACGCTTCATTACCAGGAGAGCGTTTCAGCCGGCGGGCTCCTGCAAAACACCTCGCGGATTATCAGCAACGAGCCCGCCTTTACGGATATTATTAGCACCATAATTGTCGTGGACGCGGCGGAGAATGGGCGGATCGAAGCGGCGAGCGCAGGCCATCCTCCCGTTGCGATCATCTCACCGGAGAGTAGCTTCGTCCTGCCCGTCACCGGACCGCTTCCTGGCCTTCTTCCCGACCCGGTGTATAGGGTCGCGAGCCACGAGCTCCGGCCAGGGGATAAAATTGCGATCGTCACCGATGGGATCGACAGCCAATCGTCGGCAACCGCCGATTTTCCGGAACGTCTCCTCAAACGGCTCGCGCAAAATCAACACTGCCCTCTCGCTCAGCTGAAGGCTGAGATGCAGCGTTGTCTCTCGCGCAGGCTCGGCCCGGCACCTGACGACGACTGGACTCTGATGATCGGGGAATATTGCGGTATCCCAGCGCGCTTATCGCGTAAGCATCAGGAAGCGGAGGCGGCGCTGCCGCAGCCGCAAAACTAGCGGCGCCGTGGCGCTAGTCCAGGCAGCGAAAACGGCGGCGGCGCAAACTGCGGCCGCCGCGGGAGGGCCGGAATGGGCAAGAAGGTCTCCTGCCCGCCCGGCTACTCGCAGAATACAGGGACAAGGTGCAGGTTCGTGAAAAGCTGTAGAGGCTGGCCCTTAAGCCCCACGATTTTCAGCTTTAGTCCTTTCGACACAAGCCGTTTATGCAAAAGGACGAGAGCGCCGAGCCCGGAGCTATCGACAAATTCAACCTTGGATAGGTCGACCAGGACATCCTCACCGGCGTCAGCGAGGCGGTCGATATGTGGCCGCAGGCGGCTGACGTAAGAGGCATCGAGATCGTCGTCAATTTGTAGTTTCTGAGGCATGGTGAACTCATATCATTATCGCCAAATGCAACCTGATATTGCACGCGCTTGATTGCCGCAACCTTGCGCGGCGTTTGCGTGTTTGCCGGCCCCGGCGATCTTGTTCCGGTGGCCCTTAATGGCCCAGCGGCTGGAGACTGGCCCGCGGGACCATGGCACACGCAAACGCCAGCATAGGTTGCGGTCCCCCAATTTATACACCGCTCGCAATAACCGCAGCTTAAGCTTTCTGCTAAACTACGCTTTGCTTTTACAGAAAGCTAACCGCGCTGTTGACTATGCGCCGCCAATGGCGATTCCGGCGCCAAGCACGATCAGCCCTCCTACAACGATTTGGAACACAGCCTGCAGGAACGGCGTGTCCATGTAACGGGAGCGGATATAGGCAATTACCCAAAGCTCGATTAAAACAATTACGCTCGCAATTGCGGTGGCGATCCAAAAGGCGTTGTGCCAAGAGTCGGGCACGAGAAAGGGCATCGTATGACCAAGCCCCCCAACCGTGGTCATGATGCCGCAAATGCCGCCTCGCAGGAGCGGCGAGCCGCGCCCCGTGAGCGAGCCGTCGTCGGATAGCGCCTCGGCAAATCCCATGCTGATACCCGCGCCGATGGAGGCGGCAAGGCCCACGAGAAATGTTGGCCAATTATTATGCGTGGCGAATGCCGCGGCGAACAGCGGCGCCAACGTCGACACCGAGCCATCCATGAGCCCGGCAAGCCCAGGCTGGACATATTGCAGGACGAACATGCGCCGCGCCGTTTCGTCTTCTTCATTTTTGATGTCCGGTGTGAGGATTTTACCCGAAAGCTTAGCCGCCAGGCTCTCGTGCTTCCGTTCGGCCGCGGCCAAGTCTCCGAGCAACTTTCGAATACTGACATCGGTTGCTTGCTCTGCCGCTTTTTCGTAAAAGCGCTGAGCCTCGTACTCCATCGTCTCTGTCTGTTCGCGGATGGTTTCGATCGGCAGATTTCGCGTGAGCCAGATAGGGCGCCGCCGCAGAAAGCCTTTAACGTCCTCCCGCCGGATCGGGGGCAAATGCGTGCCGAATTTCTTTTGGTAAAGATCGAGCAGGCGGCCGCGATGCCCGTGCTCCTCCTCCGCCATCTCCCGGAACACCTTCGCCGAGGCTGGATAGCGCTCTTCCAGATCTTCGGCGAAAGTCAAATAGATGCGCGAGTCTTCTTCTTCCGCGCCGATTGCGACGGCCAGGATTTCGCGTTCGGTCAAATCGGAAAACTTTTTAGTCGCATGCGTTAAGCCGGCGAACACCATCGCGATCTCCTTAGAACAATTCTAAGGCGCATGTATGCGGATGGCGAGGGCATGTCAATTTCCATCGGCGAGTTATCCGGCGTGTTTACGGCAACCTTTCAATCTACTTATGCGCGAGGAGAATACAGCTTTATAAGTACAATATAGAATATCATGGCGGCTCCGCGCGTCTGCTGTGGCGGCATCATCGCCGAAAGCGCATTGCCAAAGCTTTAATGCAGCTAAGGCTTTGATAGTTTGAAAGACTTTCGCGCGGTTTGCGGCAATAAAAACGATGCTGTATTATCAGCGTGTTAGGCACAGCAGCGCCGCCCATTAAAGCTTTAGCAAGGCGCTTTTCTCTATGATTGTCCCTTAAGGAAAGCGGCGCATCTTTCTGAAATTATTTGCTTAATTTTACTTCGCCGCTGTCAACCCCGCGAGCGCGGACCTTTGCGGATGGTTACATACAACGCGCCGCTGCCGCCGTGCTGCAGCGCCGACTCGGTGAAGCTGACCACATGCAGCCGCATCGCCGGCTCGCACAGCCAATGCGGCACGAGGCGGCGGAGCACGCCGCGCTCCTCCGAGGTCCAGAATTCGCGCCGGCCTTCGTTATCCGCGCTGGCGCCCTTGCCCGTGATGACGAGCACGTGACGGTGGCCAAGCGCCTGGGCCTGGGCGAGGAAGCGGCGCAGCACAAGGTAGGCGTCCTGCTGGCGCAAGCCGTGCAGATCGAGCCGGGCGTCGATCTCGCGGCGGCCGCGCGCGATCCGCTTGGCGGTGCGCGGGTCGAAGGGCTCTGGCGCGGGCGGAGACGGGTGCCGGCTCCTGAGCGGAATACCGGGCTTGGCCGGCTGCAGCGCGCCTTGCGCTTTGGGCGCCTCCTCGCGCGGAGCGGCAGACTCGGGGCGATCAGGCGGCACAGCTTCGGCCTGGGCAGCAGGCAGCGCCCGCGCCAGCGGTTCGTCGCGGCGCGTGACACGGGCCCACAATTCCAGTTCCTCCTTCGAGAGGAACCGCCTGCTGCGGCGGCCTTCCATAGCAGTCTCCTGCGGCCATGGCGCCCGTCAGCGCTTTGGCCGCAATACAATAAATTCGCACGCGTGCCGGATACGTCCCGCAACGCGGCCGGCCTCTTCGCCCATCCCTGCAAACACGTCGCCGCGCAGCGGCCCAGTGATCGCCGAGCCCGTATCTTGCGCGACAAGGAGCCGGCGGAACGGCCCGCCTTCGAATATGAGCTCGGGCGCTTCTACCCATATAGGCGTTCCGGGTGCGTGGTAAAGCGGGTCGGCGGCCAAGCTGCGCCCTGGGCGAAGCTCTGCGCCCGACGAGCCTTTGGGCGCGGTTGCGGAATGCTCTAGCTCTTTGAAGAATATGTAAGATTTATTTTCGTTTAGGTAGCTCTGCAGCTCAGGTTGCGCCCTGAGCCAGGCGATCGTGCCTTCGAGGTGGGCATCCTCGCGCGCGAGATGGCCGCGCTCGATAAGAAGTTTCGATATCGAACTATAGGGATGGCCGTTCTTGCCGTCGAAGGTCAGCCGCACCGCCGTGCCGTCCTCAAGCTCCACGCGGCCTGAGCCCTGGACGTGCATGACGAAGGCTTCCACCGGATCCGCAAGGTAAAGGATCTCCAGACGCCGGCCAGCGAGGGCCCCCGCCTCAATTTCGGCGCGGGTTGCGTAAGGCTCGAATTCGCTTGCCGTGGCGCGGGCTGCGGTCAAGCCCTGGCCGGTCAGGGGATGCCCTTGCGGCAAAGGGCTAAGGTCGCCCGGCCGGCGGTAAACCGGCACTGGAAAAGCGGTAGACCGCGCCCGCGCGCCTTTCAGAACCGGCTCGAAATAGGAGGTCAAAAGCCCAGGATCGGCCAGCACGCGAAAGGGTGCGAAATTCTCTTCGAAAAAGGCGCGCGCCTTTTGCCGGTCCAGCAGCAAGGCCTGAGCGTCCTCTGCGTCCGGTATGAGCTGCCCCGTCAGGCCAGCCGATATCAAGTAGCAGGCGAATGCGGCACAATGATCGTCCGCGGTCCAGCCGGATATTGCGCGAAAAGCCGTAGGCTCCCGCTGAATTGGAGGAGCCTCGGCCCTGGAATGCTGCCAGCGCCATAGCTCGCCCTGCGTATTCACGGCCACCAAACTTCAACTCTCGACGGAGTCGGTCGCCACGAGCTGCCAGTTGGGATTTGGCGAGCGCAGATCGCGTGCGAAGGTCCAGACGTCGGTGACGCGCCGGACCGATTTGAGGTCGCCCTCGACCACGTTGCCCATGCGGTCGCGCACGGCTGTAACCAGCTCGCTCACGAAACGGACGGTGACATGGGCCATTTGCCCCGCCAGATTGGCCTCCGTCACGTCCGCCGACGAGATGCCGACGAAACTGAACTCCGTTGTTTCTTCCCGCGATTCACGCTCGGCGATGACGGCATTGAAGCTATCGTAAACCTCCGGGGACAGAAGGTTGCGCAGCGTTTCGCGGTCGCCATGCGCGTACGCGGTGACGATGGTTTCATAAGCGACCTTCGCTCCTTTAAGGAACGAGCCAATCTCGAATGAAGCATCGGCGGCTGCGATCTCGCGCAGCGGTGCAAGAGCGCCGCTATTCTGGGGAAGGCTGCCTAAACGCTCCTCAACGCTGGCGCCGGCTGCTTGGGGCGCGGGCGGGCGGGCGCCGGCTCTTGGCAGGGTGACGACATTGTTCTCGCGCTCGCGGGGCGCGGCGGCATCGCGCGCGGCATAAGGATCGAGCCGCGGCCGCTCGTTCCCCGTCCGCCGTCCGAGCACACTCCTAAGCCGGAAGAAAATTATGACGGCAACCGCCAAGAGCAAAATATTGGTAAGGTCGAAGATGTCGCTGGTCTGCAAAGCCGCCCCTTCGGGCCTGAGGCCCCTCTGTTGTGTGACCGGGTTTTTCAGATATAAGCCGTTTAAGCCCGGCTGGCTATAGCTGGGAGCTCTTTGCCTTACATACGCCTGAATTGATCGCGGCTTTTGCCGTAATCCGGCCTTCCACCATATTAGAGACACGGAGTTCAATTCCACACCTAGCGAGGCCAGCCGATGCCCTTCTTAGTATTCTTTTTTATAATCTCGCTGCCCGTGCTTGAGGTCGCCTCGATCGTCCAGGTGAGCCGGTGGGTGGGCCCCACTGCCACGTTCCTGCTTCTGGCCGCATCCGTCGCCTTCGGTGCCTTCCTGATCCGCACCCAGAGCCTCAGGGTTGGGCGCCGCGCGATGGAAGCCATGCGCGCAGGCTCGCCGCCCGAGCAGACGCTGCTCGATAGCGGCTCTATCATGCTTGCGGGCGTGCTTTTCATGATTCCCGGCTTCTTCTCGGATGTTCTCGCGCTGTTTTTGCTGCTCCCGGCGGCGCGGCGGTTGATGTGGCGCGGCGCGTCGTTTGGACTGCGGCGGCGGACGCGGACATGGCGGCCTGAGACCCGCCCCGGGGCGCAGGCGCAGAAGCCGCATCGTGCCGGGGATGTTATCGACGTTGAATTCACTGAGGTGCCGCGTGACCGGAAGAGCTCCGGCGAAAACGGCGCGCATCGGGATTCGCCGTGGAGCAAATCTTGATGACAGCAAACCCTTATGACGCTTGACGTGGAGCTACATTGTAGCTACATTGTCTTCGGCTTGAGAGGGCAGGAGCGGGGGCAGCCGACTCTGGATATCACCATCAAAGCCATCTGGGCGCTTGGGGAAAAGGATATGGTTCTCAATGACGTCGTTCGCGCGCGCATTGACAAGCGAACTAAGGAGGAAGCAGAAGCCGTCTTAGCAGCAATGGGACTTACTGTTTCGGATGCTCTTCGCCTCCTATTGATCAAAGTTGCGCGTGAGGGGGCGCTTCCTTTCAACCCATTGATTCCGAATGAGGAAACAATCGCGGCGATGAAAGAAGCGCGGGCGGGCAAAACGATAAAGGTTGGATCTGCCGATCGGCTTCTCTCAGTGCTGAATGAGGAAGATCGAGATCACGAAGAAATTCAAGAAGGACTACAAGCGCCTAAGCGCGGGTTCGCACGGCGCAAATCTCAATAACCTTCTTCAATGGGCGGTTGACCTGTTAGCCGCGGATGAACCTCTTCCTTGGCGGTGTCACGACCATGCTTTGACTGGCGATTGGACGGACCACCGGGATTGTCACTTAAAACCGGATTTGCTTCTTATCTATCGAAAGCCGGACACCGAAACGTTGGAGCTTGTACGCCTGGGATCGCATAGCGATCTTGGGCTTTAAGTCGCATTGATCGCGGTGCTAAGCGGTTTCTTGCGCGAACAGGGAAGCGGCGTTTCGTCTCCCTATGCGGGTGAGATTTTCATTGTATCTTCTATCTTGTCAACAAACGGAGGGGATCCAATGCACCCGTCAAGGCCACCACATTCCCGCGCCATGATATTGAGTAAGGTTCTCGGTATAGTTCTCTGCGCCGCCGCGTTCGCGGTCCCGCAAGCCAAAGCCGAGTCCGCTCCGCAAGCTAAAACCCAGTCCACCGATCTATCCGGCTTCTGGAGCGGTGGCGGCATGGTGATCTATTCCGGCGGTAGCCGTGAACCGGCAAGATGCCGCGTCCTGTTCTCTCAGTCCGGGCCGGACGTGGCCGTTCAGGCCCAATGCGCTACCCCATCGGGAAGCCTCGAGCAGGGGGCGCGTCTCCGCCAGACCGGGCCGGAAGACTACGCCGGAACCTTCTACAACCCGCAATACAATGTAGCAGGCGGCATTCAGATCGCCGTCCGCGATAAAGTCCAGTACGTGACGCTCTGGAGCGAAGCCGCTTCCGCAACGCTCACGCTCGGGCGTCTTCCTCGCTGAGCGCGCTGGAGTTCACCCCTCGATCTTGGAGAAATCCGCGATGTCGAGCGTGAGTGTGCGGATTTGCGCGAGCAGCGCGAGCCGGTTCTCGCGGATATCGGCCTGATCCGCATTTACCGTCACCTTGTCGAAAAAGGCATCGACCGGCGCCCTAAGCTTAGCCAGCGCCGCCATGGCCGCCTCGAAATCTTCCGAGGCGAGCGCGGCCTGCACCTCTTTGCCGGCTACCTTGACAGCGGTGCTGAGCGCCTTCTCCTCTTTTTCCTTGAGAAGCTTGGCGGCGGGCGTGCCGTCGAAGCTACGGGCGTCTCTCTTTTCCTCGATCTTGAGGATATTGAGTGCACGCCGCACGAGCGCCAGCAGGCTCGCGCCGTCCTCGGTTTCGAGGAAGCGGCCCAGCGCTTCGACGCGCCGGACGATCATCAACAGATCGTCTTGCCCCGGCAGCGCGAAGACCGCGTCGATCAGATCGTGCCGCGCGCCTTGATCGCGCAGATACACTTTTAGCCGATCCGCGAAAAATTCTAAAAGATTTACGGTCCGCTGCTCGACCGGTACGCCGTTCCAGCTCACTATGCCTCCGCCGCGAAACTCGAATGACTTGCGGGCGGATTCGCAAACGGCAACAATATGAAGGCGGAGCGATTTCTCCAAGATGATGCGGATGACGCCGAGCGCGGCGCGGCGCAGCGCAAACGGGTCTTTCGAGCCGGTCGGCCTTTCGTCGATGGCCCAGAAACCCACCAGCATGTCCAGCTTGTCGGCGAGCGCCACCGCAACGGAGACCGGGTTCGAGGGCACCGCGTCCGATGGCCCCTGCGGCTTGTAATGCTCCGCAATGGCGTCCGCGATGGCGGGCTTCTCGCCCTGCGCAAGCGCGATGTAGCGCCCGATGATGCCTTGCAGCTCCGGGAATTCGCCTACCGTTTCCGACATGAGGTCCGCCTTGGCGAGATGGGCTGCGCGCGCCGCCTCATCGGCATCGGCATCCACAAGCGGTGCAAGCTCACGCGCCAGCCGCTCTATTCGCGCCACGCGCTCAAGTTGCGTGCCGAGCTTCTCGTGGAAGGTCACTTGGCCCAACGCTGCCGTCAGCCCGGAAAGCGGGCGCTCCCGGTCGTGCTCCCAAAAGAATTTCGCATCCGACAGCCGGGCGCGGATCACGCGCTCATTGCCGGCCACGATTGCCTTGCCGCCATCGTCCGCCTCCAAATTGGAGACCAGAATGAAGCGGTTGGCCAATTTCCCCGTTTTTTTGTGGCGTAAGGAGAAGCACTTCTGATGCGCCTTCATGGCGGTCATCAGGATCTCTTCCGGCACGTCGAGAAAGCTCTCGTCGAACTTGCCGGAAAGGACCACGGGCCACTCGACGAGCCCCGCATTCTCGGATAGCAACCCGTGGTCTTCAACAAGAGCGAGCCCGGCCTCAGCAGCGGCTTTGTGCGCGCCATCGAGGATCGCCTTCGCCCGTTCTTCTCCTGTGCTCACAACCTTAGCGTGCAGGAGTGCCTCTGAATAGCCGGAGATTTTCGAAACTTTAACAGTTTTGGGCTCTGTGACTTTTTCGCCACTTAGGAACCGGTGCCCATAAGTGAAGCCTCCGCTTTTGATCCCGTCGACCTCGAATTCGACCGGCTCGTCCCCGAACAGGCAAAGAATGGAATGAAGCGGCCTGACCCAGCGAACGCGGCCCGAACCCCAACGCATGGATTTCGGCCAGGGAAATTTGCGCACGATGCCGGGGACGGCTTCGGCTATGATGGATGCCGCGGGCCGCCCCGGTTTTTCCGTCCGCGCGAGATAGTAGCCGCCCTTGGGATCGCCGGCGATCTGGCATTGCTCAAGGCTTGTGAGTCCGGCCGCACGCAAGAACCCCTCGACCGCCTTTTCCGGCGCGCCCACGCGCGGGCCTTTCCGTTCCTCCACGGTCGATGCCGACTCAGGGGGCAGGCCTTCGGCGATAAAAGCGATGCGCCTCGGCCCGGAGCAGGAACGGGCCGAACCAACGGACAGTCCCGCTTGGCTCAAGGCCTCGGTCATCATGCGCGCGAGGTCTTCCGCGGCGCGCGCTTGCATCCGCGCCGGGATTTCTTCGGAGAAAAGTTCGAGAAGGAGGTCTGGCATGGTGCCCTAGCCCGGATCGGAATCGATGCCGCAGCTTCCGCAATTTGCGCCGCAACACAAGCAAATTTATTGCCTCGAAGCGGCGATGCGCTGCGGTTTCAACCCGGCCGCCGCTATCAGGCATTGGGCGCTAATATCCCGCCTCCTTCCCATGACGAACGGCCAGGATTGCGACGAGGCCGCCATCGAAGCGATAGCGTACAACATAGCCGCTTTGTCCAAACGGAATGAACCAATCGCGGAATTCCGGTGGCATGTCTTCGATCGGACGCCCGATCTCAGGATGCGCACCGAGCGTTTCTACGCCCTTCCGGATCGCGCGAACTGCTCGCTTTGCAGCATCGCGGTTTTTTGGCGCAAGGAAAGCATGAAGCCGGGCCATGTCCTGCAATGCGGCCGGCGTCCAAATCAATTGCGCCACGGATTAGCCGTGCGGAATTGGAGGCTGCGCGTCCTCACCTGCTTCGAGACGCTCAAGCCACGCATCGGCCTCCTCCGCAGTGACATGCCGGCCTGTGCGCTCAAAATCCGTCCACGCGGCCAGCGCGTCCTCTTTCAGCCGCTCGCGGGCCTCTTCCCGCTCGACATATTGCTCGATTGCCTCGCGCATAAGCCAATGCGCGGAGCGGCGTCGCGAGCTTGCCAGACGGTGAAGCCGTTCCTTGAGAGGCGCCTCAAGCTTTAGGCTGGTTGTGGGCGATGACGCCATGAGGTGTTCCTTGGTGTTACTCGTCGGCACCTTAGCACATCTTCGACGGCTTTCACAGATTTACCCCTGGCAAACGGTCAATGCAAAAGCGGCCAGCATCCGCACTTAAGCCACCCATCATCCAATATCGAGGGGTAGGGACGCCATCTACGGGTAGGGTCGGGAAATATTCGGGATCAAACCAGCAGCGATGGCCCCTCGCGGCCGGCGAGCACGGCGTCGATGTTATCAAGCGCGGCGAACCCCATTTCGTCGCGCGCCTCGATGACGGACGTGCCCATGTGCGGAAGCAGGAATACATTGTCGAGCTCGTAATAGCCGGGGTGGATATCCGGTTCGCCCGTGAACACGTCGAGCCCCGCATAGCCCACCTGGCCGGATTTTAGCGCTGCGATCAGATCGGCGTCGTTTATTAGGTCGCCGCGGGCGGTGTTCACTACAATCGCGCCGCGCGGCAGCTTGGCAAACACGTCCGCATCGATGGCGCCGCGCGTCTCAGGCGTGGAAGGCGCGTTGACGGAGAAAAACTCAGCAACGCCGAGCAGGCTGTCCAGCGTGCCGTGGTAGATCGCGCCCTGCTCCTCAGCCGGACTAAGCCGCCGCCGGTTGTAGTAATGAACCTCCATGTCGAAGGCGCGGGCACGCTTGGCGAGCGCCTGGCCGATCTTTCCCATTCCGTAAATGCCAAGTTTCTTGCCGTCGAGCCGCCGCCCGATAAGCTGCATGGGCTGCCAGCCGCCCCATTTTTTCTCTCTGAGCAAACGCTCGCCCTCGGGCGCACGCCGGGCAGCACCGAGGATTAAGAGCATCGCGATTTCCGCTGTCGCCACAGTGACCGCATCCGGGGTGTTCGAAACGCGGATGCCGCGCGCTTTTGCCGCCGCAAGATCGATGTGGTCGTAGCCGACGGAGTAGGTGGCGACGATCCGCACGCTCGGCGGCAGCTTGGCGATGACGCCGGCCGTGAGCTTCTCCGTTAGCGTGACGAGGAGTGCGTCCCTATCTTGGGCGCGGGCCAGCAACTCGTCCGCGCCCATGACCCGATCGGTTCCGTTCAAATCGAGATCGTAATCGCGCGCTGCGCGCTCGATAACGGCCGGGCTTAGCCGCCGCGTCATCAAAAGTTTCGGCTTCGACACTCTACTCCACTCCGTCTTTGTAATCTGGCCAGCAAGCCGATGAGGCCTATCAGCATACTTCCCCCGACGGCAATAGCCAGCGGCTGCTGCACTTGGCACGCGGGGCATTGAACGAGCTAGTGGCTAGCTTGCTGACAACATCTCGTTTCGTTTTGCGTCGCTCCGGAATATTCGAGTGGGGCGGGGTTCGGCTCCGTGCCCGTAACGCTTATAAGCCATGCCTGCGGCTGCGGGACATGGGGCGGCGCTTCCCTATTCCACCAGCCGCCGCCCAAGGCCTGAAACAGCCCAACCGAATCCGAATAGCGGTTGGTCTGCGCCAGAATGACGACGAGCGAAGCCTGCAAATAGGTGGTCTGCGCCGCCAAGAGCTGCGGGAAGGCGACCTGACCTTCTTTCAGCTGAAGCCGCGTCAAGTCCAGCGATTTCTTGGCCGCGATTTCGGCCAAAATTGCCTTTTGCAGCCCGACGGTATCGTGCCGGATGGCATAGAGCACATCCGCGACATTTTGAAAGGCCGTCAGAACCGCGAGGCGGTATTGCGTGGCCACTTGATCGAAGCCCGCTTCGGCCGCCCGCTGTTTCTGCTGCAAGGTGAAGCCGTCGAACAGGGTCTGCGACGCGTTGGCGATGCCGGTGTAGAACAGGAATTGCGGACCGCCACTGAACAGGTTCGCGAACTGCGTCCCCTCCCGGCCGTAGAAACCGTTGAGGGAGAATTGCGGCAGCCGGTTTGCCAACGCAACCCCGATCAAGGCGCAGGCCGCGTGCATGTTCTCCTCGGCCGCGCGCACGTCCGGGCGCTGCGCAATGAGCTCTGAGGGCAGGCTCACCGGCAAATCCCGAGGCAGCTTCAGGCTCACGAACTCAAAGCGCTCGGGCAGGCCTTCGCCGGGCAAATGGCCCGAGAGCACAATCAGCGAGTCGCGATTCTGGTCGAGCGCCTTCCGCAGGGGCGGCAGGGTTGCCTCGGTCTGGGCGACGAGCGCCTCCTGGCCCGCGACGTCGAGCCCTGTAAGCTGGCCCAAGTCCTTTTGTAGTTTAACTTTGTCGAGGATGTCCTTTGAAATTTTAATCAAGCGCTCGGTCACGCCGATCTGAGCGCGGAGCGAGGCTTCCTGGATCGCCCCTAGCGCGATGCTCGATGTCAGAGTGAGGAACGTCGCCTCGTTCACAAAGCGCTGGTTTTCCTTTAACGCGTCGAGGCTCTCGATCTGCCGCCTCGTGCCGCCCCAAACGTCGGGAACATAAGAGACACTGAATTGCGCGGTGTGCAGTGTATAAAAGTTGCTGCCCATCGGATTGGCAAGAGGCGAGGACACCGGTTGGGCGACCCTTCCGCCTTCACCTTGATAATTTCCCGTCGCAAGCGGAAAGAGCTGTCCCACCTCCGCATAGACGTTCGCCTGGGCCACCCGCAACGCGGCCCGCGCGGCATCGACGTTCGGATTGTCGCGAAGCGCCCGCGCGACAACCGCGTTGAGTTCGGTCGAGTGGAAAAGCACCCACCAATCGGCGGGAAGGGTATTGCTGATTTCGAGCCGCTGCGTCTTTCCGCCGGCCGAATTGCCCGCCGGCAGGCGCTCGGCGGTGAAGGCGGCGATTTCGGGAACCTTCGGAAGCTGAAAATCCGGCCCAACGCAAGACTGCAACCCCAAGCACCCGGCCAGGCTCATCGCCCAACCGGCTTTGAACGCAGCCCTCCCAAACCAGGCTGCGAAACAACTATGTACAGTTAATGTCACGCTATGCCCCGCACCCTATGCCCGCAACTCCAGCGGAGTCTACCCATCTCGATGGATCGCCAGCCTTACAACAGCCTTACAACTGGCTGAATTTAAAGTCCGATGTTGATAGAAACTTTGGCGGAGGGACTGCTTGTCTCTCTTCTGCGACAGCCGGTGTTACCTCGTGGCTAGGGCATTACGGCAGATCGCCGGTGCTGCTCTGTGAGCTGCCGCCCGCAATGCCCTTCATTCTGAACTAGAAAAGTTGTACTCTACAGGTAACGGCCAAACGATGTTTGGCGGCGTGAGCAGTGAGAGCAGGAGGGAGATGGCATGCGTCATCAGGAAGCGGCGCTACGCTTGCGCATTTTCTTAGGCGAGGACGATAAATATAAGGGGCGCCCGCTTTACGAGGAGGTCGTGGTTCAGGCGCAGCAATCGCGGCTCGCCGGCGCGACTGTCTTTCGCGGCTACATGGGCTACGGAGGTGCGACCGGTCTTAACCCAGGCAAAATTCTGCGCAGTTCCAAGGACCTTCCCGTCGTCGTCGAAATCGTCGATAGGGAGGACAAAGTGACCGCCTTTTTGCAGGTGCTTGAGCAGCTGCTGTCAGGCGGTATCACGACGGTCGAGCGCGTAAATTTGCACCGATTTCGCCGAACGCCCAAGGCAAGTGGCGCGCCGTCCGGCACATGATGGCAATGTTTGGACCGCGTTGGCTGATAGCTTGCGGCCGTGATGGCGGTTCATGCGCAAAAGTCTGGCCACGGACGGCGAATCGTTGCTCCTCAAGCCGGACAGGGTTTTTGATAGTGTGAGGCGCAGTTCCTTTGAAGTACAACCCTACCGATGCCACAAGTTGAGGCAAATCCGCCAGATTAGCAAGTTTTTGTGATGCAAAATTGTGCAATGCGGCAAAAACGCAACAGCATTTAAACGCCGGCATCTGTTTCGAAACCCCTGCATTGCGAAGGCCGTTCGATCGCGCGATAGTCCCTCAGGCGAATTTAGAACGACGAGGCGATACTGTGGCACATGGGGGAATGAAAGTGAGACATACATTGCGCATGCTGGCTGGGGCAGCGATGGCCTGCGCCATGACACCAGCGCTGGCAGCCGACCTTACCGCACCTGTCAGCATGAAAGACCAACCTGCGGCTGCGCCCACTCCGGATTGGGATATCGCCTTCGGCGGCTATGCGGCCTCCGACTATATCTTCCGCGGTATCACTCAATCCGACCACCAGGCGTCCGGCAACGTCTATTCGGAACTGCGCTACAACCTGCAACCCACTATTCAGTTTTACGCAGGTTCATCGATGGAGAGCATCGACTTTCCGAACCACGCGGCTGGCGAGGCCGATTTCTACGCCGGCGTCCGCCCAACCATCGGCAAGCTGAGCCTCGACTTCGGCGGCTGGTACTACGACTATCCCGGCGGTGATACCTATAACGGTCTGAACCCCCACATCGGGGCCAACACTTCGTGCACAAACGGAGTCAAATATCCCAGCGGCGCCTGCAATATTTCCAAATCGAACGACAGCTTCTGGGAAATCTACGCTAAGGGCACCTATGCGATCAACGATATGTTCACGGTTGGCGCAAACCTGTTCTATGACCCGAGCTGGGTTAACACCGGCGCGGACGGCACCTATGCGTCGGGTACCTTGAAGGCGACGATCCCGGCCAGCTACATGCCTAAGGATATCGGTTCGTTCCTCTCCGGCGAATTCGGCCATTACTGGTTCGGTACCACCGACGCCTTCTATGGCGATACCAAGCTTCCAGACTACAACACCTGGAATGCCGGTATTTCCTTCACCTATAAGGTCTTCACCCTCGACCTCCGGTATTACGACACGGATCTCTCGAAGGCCAATTGCAACGTGCTGACCGGGGACCAAACGGCAACGCTCAGTGGCGGCGCTCTGCAATCGAACTGGTGCGGATCGACCTTCGTTGTAAAGGGCTCGTTCGACCTCACGGCAAATACCAACCTGAAGTAAGTGCTTTGCAATCTGAACGGCGTTTCGATGCCCCAAATGGCGGAGAAACGCCGTTGTTTATTTTGCCGCGCAGTTGATTGATTAAGCTGGCGGGCTTCCAGAAGTGCCCTTCAACTACTTCGCCACAGCCCGACTACAACTTCCGGCAGCTCATATCGAACAGGGACGCTCTGAAGTGCGCCTCTAGCCGCGGCTTGGAGGGCGAGGAGGCGAGCAAACGCGTCTAAATGCAGCGGCTGCATGTTCGGCAGAAGGGAGTCTCCTCCCTTCTGCCGAAGTTGATTTGAATATTTGGAAACAATGCTTGCCGCTGGCGCGCTTAGAGAAAGTCCCTACACCGAATAGTACATATCGAACTCGATCGGATGCGGCATCATGCGGTAGCGGTCGATCTCTTCCACCTTAAGATCGATGTAAGCGTCGATCTGGTCGTTGGTGAACACACCGCCTTGCGTGAGGAAGGCG
>JBKQOR010000209.1:0-9358 GCA_052145435.1 Rhodomicrobium sp.
GCTCGCTAACCGGCTCGGCGGGCTGGAGCGCAGCGAGCCCATCGGCCTGCCGGGCCTTTCGGAGCCGGAGGCGATCCGCCATTATGTCCGTTTGAGCCAGAAAAATTACTCCATCGACACGGGTATCTTTCCGCTCGGCTCCTGCACCATGAAGCACAATCCGCGCTTCAACGAGAAGATGGCGCGGCTTGCAGGTTTCGCCGATATCCATCCCTTACAACCGGAGAAAACCGTGCAAGGAGCGCTTGCGCTCATGCAGGAGCTGAGCCGCTGGCTGCTGGAACTGACTGGAATGCATGCAGTGGCGCTTTCGCCGAAAGCAGGCGCCCATGGCGAGCTTTGCGGCATGATCGCGATCCGCGCTGCCCTTGAGGCGCGGGGGGAAGCGGATGCGCGGCGAACCGTTCTCGTTCCCGATTCCGCCCATGGAACGAACCCGGCCACTGCCGCACTCCTTGGCTTCAACGTCCGCGCGGTTGCGGCGCGCGAGGACGGCACGGTCAGCGCCGAAGCCGTGCGCAGCAAGCTCGGTCCGGACGTCGCCGCCATGATGCTAACGAACCCAAACACCTGCGGCATGTTCGAGCCGGAGGTCGTGGAGATTGCCGCGGCACTTCACGAAGCTGGCGCTT
The DNA here is from genome assembly GCA_052145435.1 of Rhodomicrobium sp. Classification (GTDB taxonomy): domain Bacteria; phylum Pseudomonadota; class Alphaproteobacteria; order Rhizobiales; family Rhodomicrobiaceae; genus Rhodomicrobium. The sequence goes on from JBKQOR010000209.1 coordinate 633, forward strand.
ACCTCTATTGCGATGGCGCAAATTTTAACGCCATAGCGGGCAAGGTGCGGCCCGGCGATCTCGGCGCCGACGCCATGCACCTCAATCTTCACAAGACGTTCTCCACCCCCCATGGCGGCGGCGGCCCGGGCTCGGGACCGGTGGTGCTGAGCCAAGCGCTGGCACCTTTCGCGCCCGTTCCCTTCGTCGCGAAGGACGGCGAGATCCTGACGCTCGTCGAGCACAGCGGCTCGGCTGGCGAAACGGCGCATCCGCTCGGCAGACTCGCGGCCTTCCATGGGCAAATGGGCATGTTCGTGCGTGCACTGGCCTATATGATGAGCCACGGCGCGGACGGCATACGCCAAGCCTCCGAGGATGCGGTTTTGAACGCGAACTATGTTCGCGCGCGCTTGGCCGGCGCGCTCTCGCAGCCCTTCGGGGACCGGCCTTGCATGCACGAGGTGCTTTTCGACGACCGGTTCCTGAAAGGGACGGGCGTCTCGACCCTCGACTTCGCGAAAGCGCTGATTGATGAAGGCTTCCACCCGATGACGGTCTATTTCCCTCTAGTCGCATCGGGCGCCATGCTTGTGGAGCCAACGGAGTCGGAATCCAAGCAGAGCCTCGATCAGTTTATCGATGCGATCCGAAGCCTAGCCGAGGCGGCAAAATCGGGCGATACCGGCCGCTTTTCTGCCGCGCCGCGTTTTGCACCCCGTGAGCGTTTGGACGAGACCCGCGCCGCCCGCGAGCCAATTCTTACCTATAAGCCGCCTCTTCCTGCGGCCTGAGGGAAGGCGGGGAAGCCAGTTTACTCCGGCCGATAGGCCGGACGTGACTACTGCGCAGCCGGTTTTCCGGACGCGCAAGACCACACAGACACGAGCGAAGACTTGTTCATGCAGTCGATCGCGCTCTCTTTGGCAGGAGCGGCGGGGGCGTTCAACTGCTCCTGCGGGCCAGCGGGAGCCTGTACCTGCCCGCCAGCGCAAGCCGATAGCAATATCAAGGGCAACAGCGTGGAGAAACAAACACGGACCATGGCACCGCCTCCGTGTGAGAAATTGCGAATCGGCAGGAACTTATTAGCAGCCAAGCTATGTTTCGCTCAATCGCGCAATTGTATCTGAAATGGGGGTTCTTACCAGTGCGCCTGCCGGATAGGCCTGTAAACCTAAATCCGGCAGTTGACGCCAGCCGCAGCGTCGTCCCCGCGCAGGCGGGGACCCAGTAAACGCTGCTCTATATCAATGGCTTCGACCGCCGGGATTACTGGATTCCCGCCTTCGCGGGAATGACAGTCAGAGGCAATGGAGCCTCACCCAGCGGGTGACAAGCGGCCGGCAGCTACCGCGCTGTTTTGGAGTGAAGTTTCACTGCTGGAACGGGCCGGCTGCTTTTTTTAGGGTAAATTCCGTCTGGAGCGTCGAGAGCTCAATCGGACGCAAACTCGTCGCGAGGCGGCCGAGCCGCTGTGGCGATCTATAACAGCATCGGTGACTCGAGCCTGGATCTCCGCTTTGCCCGCGATGACGGCGGACTAAATCCCCGCTTCCTCTAGCGATACCGGCGCTTGCCTTGGCTCACCCGAGAACAGCGTCTTCATTCCGGGCTTTAAGAACTTGGCGAAGACGGTATACGGCACCGTGACGTGGAAATCGCTGCCTGCATAGGGGCCGGAGGCGGGTGGCGGGAAGTGGATCGTCAGCCCTGCGGCGTTTGCTAGCTTGGTTGAGGGACACAGCGTGAAGCGCTCGTAAACGCTGAGATCCGGCCTTGTGAACTCGACAAGAGCCTCGCTTTCCTCCTCGCCTTCCTCGCCGGTCCGGTCCTTCAGATCGGCGCGCGCATAAGCCGCGAGCGCTTCCAAAGCCCTCGACCGGTCGGCCGCACCTTCAAGAATATCGCTGAGTCCCAGCTCGCGGTTTCCCTCCTTGTCGAAGTTTACCGTTCTGAAGTCCGTTGCGGGTTGTGCGCCGGCTTGAGCCACGTTGAACACCTCAAGATAGCTCACAAACCTAAGCGTCCTGAATTGCTCGATAAATCCGGCAGACTGCGTGTAGGGCGTCCAAGCGGACGTTTCTTCGTCCTGAGGCCTAGCTGCTGCGTCTTGCTCCGCGCCTTTGAGGAACTCGGCCATTTCGGTCTTGGCGCGGACGGTAAGAAGATTGAAAAGTGCGTCATCGCGCCGTTTCATATGGATCGGAAACGACGATTGTGCATAGCCGAATTTCGTTTCTTGACGGAACGTCACCGTGCGGCTGGCATCCGAGCCTACAATCGAGAAGCCGACGCATGCACAGATGGCCCAGATGCAAAGGGCAGCCGGAGAAACGAGCAGTTTAAGCGCTTTCATCTCTTCATTATAGCGGCTTTTGGACGACAGCGCGAACGACGGCTGCGCGGCCCTTATGCCGGTGCCCCTCGTCGAGTTCCACCTCCGCTTCTTCGAGAAGAAGAATGGAAGCACCGGCGAAATCCGCTTCGAGCTTGGGCCTAGAGGAGAGCATATCGGCTGTCCTCGGGCCGCCCGAACGATGGATCTTCTGGTATTCCATCTGCTCGATGCGGAAGGCCTCAAGGATGATAATCCCGCCGGGCTTCAGCGCGTCCACCATCGCGCGATGCATGCGCGGCCGGTCAGCGTCGAAGAAGTGAATGTAGAGGGCCGCGATGAGGTCGTAACGGCCGCGCGGCCAGTCCCAGTCGAGAAGGTCTGCGATTTCAGCGTTGATTTCGACGCCGCGCGCCTTTGCCAGCTCGCGCGCTTTGGCCACGCCGATGGGCGAGACATCGGCCGTGTCGACGGCGAGCCCTTGCTGCGCCAGCCAAACGCCATTCCGTCCCTCGCCATCGCCCGGCACAAGCGCGCGCAAGCCTGGCTTGAGATGGTGAGCTTGAGAAGCAAGAAACGCGTTAGGCTCCGTGCCGAAGGAGAAGCCCTCGCCGCGATAGCGCTCGTCCCAAAATTCCGCCTGGCCGGTCATTTTTGCCCTCTGACTTGATACTTGATTACTTAAGCCGATGTGCGAGGCGTCCAATAATATCCATGCGCTCATGCAAAATAGCGACAACCAAAGTTGGCGCATCGGGCTGCGGTAAGCAAAAGATATAGTGGTGCTCGCAATGCGCCATGCGTAAAGCTGGATACAAGCCGCTCATATCTTTGTAAGGCTTTTTACCATTGGCAAGGGCTTAGATGCCGCAGCGGAGTTTGGCCGCGTATGCTTGCTTGTATAGCGGACGATCTCCCGCAATTCGACCTCGGCGGCAGGGTGAAAAACGAAAGCGGCGCTCAAGCCGCTCCGTCCGCGCGAAGGTCGTCGTCAACGATCTCGTCGAAGGTTTTGCTGGAAACGGCACCGGCAGGGTTTTCCGCGACCCTCTGTCCAACGAGGGTTTTCAAATCCGCCCAAGCTTGCTCTTCGTCCGGTGCGGGCGGGAGTAATTTCTCAAGCGCGTATTGCTTGATGGTTTTGCCCTGAAGCGCGGCCATGGCTTTGAGGGTCTTGTGCTGTTGTTCGGTGATATCGACGGTCAGACGGCTCATGGCAATCCTCTTCCGGAAACCCCAAATTATTATAAATGTGGGTTTACGTCCATTGTTCATCACAGCCGGAAACGCTGCGCCTATGGCTGTGTTCCCCCTTAGCCCAGGCGTTACGAGAAGGTGCCGCCGACCGCCCAATTGGTACCAAGCCTTTTCGTGCCGGACACGCTCTCTTTAAACAAATTGCTGCTTTCCCCTGCAAAGGACACCGCTGCAGCAACCGCGGTTCGTGCGCGGGCGCGAGCATCGCTCACCGATAGCCGCATTTCCACCGCCTTGAGAACAGCAAGCAATGTCCTAAGGGTAGGATTGCCCTTGGGCGATAACGCCCGGTATCCCGGTATAAAGACTCGCGGCTGATCCCCGCGTCAGCCGCCATACGCTTCCGCTACGGTGCGGAGCGCCAGCAGGCCGACGTCGCGCGCATCGGGGTCTTCGAGCGCTTCCATTGCCGCTTTCAGATATTCCACGGCAAGCTCCCGGTCCGCGCGAAGTTCCGCGACCTCCTTCTCATGATGAGAAACGGCGCCTCTTGGCTTAGTCATGGCTGCCTGCTCTTCCACTCCGCCCACAATTCTTTCGCCCGCTTGATGTCCATGTCCTGCCTGCTTTTGTCTCCTCCGCAAAGCAATATCACTATCGCAATCCGCAATGAGTTTCGATCCAACCGTGATTCTCGGCTCATCCCAAACACACGCCTCTGCATGTGGGCCTGAGCCGGCGTGACCCCCTTCTCAGGCCGGTCCTGGAGTTGCTTAGGCCGCGCCGCTCGGCCCTCAATCGAGGGGGGAATGCGCCCGCATGGTAAGTTCGGAGATGAACGCGCCCCGGCTCATGTGCCGGGCGGCCGCGAGATCGTCCAGGCGGCGGAGGACGCGCTTGGGCAAGGTAATATTGACCCGCTCGATGCTGTCGTTGAACAGCGCCGGGTCAAGCTCGACGATGCCGAGGCTCCAGCCTTCATATCCGGGCAGTGCGCGCGCTTCGGCCAAGGGCGACGGCGAAGGGATGGGCATGCCCGCATCCAGAGCCGCATCGATCCACGCCGCCGCCGCTTCCTTCGCGGCCTCCATGGCTTCGTCCAGAGTATCGCCAGCCGAGAAGCAGCCCGGCAGATCGGGCACAGCAACGCCGAACGCCGCGTGTTCCGAGCCTTCTTCGATCAGGACGGGGTAACGCATCATGGACCTGCCTGTTTGCGGATTGCCGCTATCAAACCTGTTCCAAGGTCTTGTAGACTCGTTTCGGCCTGTCCCGCCTTCGCAAAGTTCCTCCCCAACGATCTCGTCGAAGGTCTTGCTGGGAACGGCACCGGCCGAGCTTTCGCGGATGCGGCATTCAACGAGGCTTTTTAAGTCCGCCCAGGCTTGTTCTTCGTCCGATGCCAGTTGCCCCGCTCCCTGATATTTCTCCTGTTCATGCGCCGGCATGCGCGTCGCTCACCGATAGCCGCATGCCTACCGCCTTGAGAACGGCGAGCAAAGTCTTAAGGGTCGGATTGCCCTTGGGGGACAACGCCCGGTATAGGGACTCGCGGCTGATCCCCGCTTCCGCCGCTACGGCGCCAAGCCCGCCATAGGCTTCCGCGACGGTGCGAAGCGCCAGCAGGCCGCCGCCACGCGCGTCTGGGTCTTCGAGTTCTTCCATTGCCGCTTTCAGATATTCCACCGCAAGCTCCCGGTCCGCGCGAAGCTCCGCGACTTCTTTTTCATGATGAGAGACGGCTCCACTTAGCTTAGCCATGGCTGCCTGCCTTTCCACTCGGTCCAACATCTGTTGTAGCTTAGAAACTACAACAGTCAATCATCCGGAGGAGTTAGTCAAAAAACCAATTGCGGACCGCTCGACACTACTGTTAAACAGTAGTATGATTGATGACGATTTCGAATGGCACGCGGCAAAGGCCCGCAAGAATTACCGGGACCATGGCGTCACGTTCGACACGGCAAAGAGAGCCTTTTCCGATCCGTTCGCGGTTGCCATCGTCGACGAGCGCGAGGACTATGGCGAGGAACGGTTCAATTTGCTTGGCATGGTGGAAGGCCAGCTCCTGAACGTTACTTATACCGAACGCTCAGGCCGTTACAGCTTGATTTCGGCGCGCCGCGCCACCAAAAAGGAACAAGATGACTACTTCACGCAGAATGCGCAAAACTGAACCCGATCTCCGGCCCATGCGGCCGATGACCGAGGCCGAGATCGAGGCCGCCGCCCGCGCCGATCCCGATGCGCAGCCTTGGACGGAGGAGCAGCTTGCCAAGGCCAAGCGTGTGCCGCGGGCCAAGCTCATCCGCCGGGCGCTCGGATGCACGCAGGAACAGTTCGCCGCGCATTACCATATCCCGCTCGGAACGTTGAGGGATTGGGAGCAAGGCGCCGCCGAGCCGGACCAAGCCGCAAAGGCGTACCTGACCGTCATTGCCCGCGAGCCGGAAATTGTGCGCAAGGCGCTGGCGCAGCGGCCTGAGCCGGCGTAGAAAATAGGCGGCGCTCAAGCCGCCCCGCTTGCGCCAAGCTCTCTTCGTCAACGATCTCGTCGACGGTCTTGCTGCGTGCGGCGCCAGCGGCGCTTTCCGCGATCCAGCGTTCGATGAGGGTCTTCAATTCCGCCCGAGCCCGCTCTTCGTCTGTCGCGAACGGAAACAGCTTCTCAAGCGCATATTGCCGGATGGTCTTGCCTCAAGCGCGGCCATGGCCTTGAGCGCTTTGTGCTGCTGCTCGGTGATGTCGATGGTCCGGCGGCTCGTGGCGATCCTCTAGCGGAAGCTGTTCCCACATTATTACAAATGTGGGTTTGCGTCCATCGGTGACCGAAAATGAGCGCTAGATTTTGCCACGCTTGATGACATGGTATTGGAAGCTGCGGTAAATGGGCGAGCTGATGCTATTGCTGGCGCATTCTGCCTCTCAGCATACCATTCTTGGCCTTGGAAAGAAGGGTATCCAGTTCTTCTATCTTCACCACCACGGACTGCTTCTGCTCCTCGGTACAATCAATCATGCAACCGCCATCGCGCACGTACAACCTAAAGGTGTTGCTATTCAAAGCATCCAAAACGCCTTGTAGCCGGCCGCGTTCGACTTCGCACCACCGAATGAAAAAAACCATTCCCCGCTCCTTTGAGGACGCTAGCGTTTGCCTTTCTCTTCTTAAGCAACTCAACTAACTAACAGTCGGAGCAAAAACAGGTCTCTCCGCTTTTGCAAGTCTATCGAGAATGTAGAAGGTTTGCTGGTCCCATCCGACGCCAGCTAGCGACGACTTTTCGAATGCTTTGCGCAAAGTGCCAACATGAATGACTGGGCCATCCAGCAAGGAGTATACGTTAGTCATCTCTCGAATAAGATTAGACATTCTTTCATTTTCGCTGGGCATCCGCGAAAATAGGCGCACGATCTTTCCCCACAGAACAAGCATAAACACCAAAAGCATCCAACCATAATAGACGGTTGCAATTCCTATCGCAATTTTGGGTGCACGCTCGAAAAGAAGATAACAAAGATAGCCCGGCACTACCCAATTCAAAGCAAAACCAATAGGGGTCGTTATAATTTTCCATAGAAGAATCTTGAAGCGATTGCTCCCAAACAGAGCGTAGCCAATCCCCAGGGTCCGGGATAGATGCCACTCCACAGTTCCAAGCATTTCTGCAAGTGTCATGGAATCGACGAGCACCCAATCCAGGTAGGAGTTATGCAGGTACTCAGCCCTAAGGTATTCGGTTGCGAGTTGGCGCAGATAATCTCGATCTACTATTTTCTGACGTTCAGTCGGCTTTAATTCAGAAACCTCACGTGCGCTTAGATGGCGCCATAGGCAATGTTTGTTTTTTGCGAATGGTCCATCATCGAAATGAAGAGCTTGATCGAGTTCTTCAATGAACCTTTCTGCTTTGTCGAGAAAACCGGCTAGCGCACCTCCCCCCTCAGCATTTCGCTCATACCATGCCGCCACTTCTTCTGCGGTTGCCCTGACTACGTCGCGATAGCGAGCCGATGGTGCAGAGCTGTCTGCCGAACGATTTTCGAAATCCATAATCCACGTATTTAAATCCGTTGCGACAGCTTGGTCCATAGCAGTTGCCATCAATTAGAAAAAGATAATATAACAATTGGAATAAAAGTGATCCGGGTTCAAACACAATTTGAGCCCGGATAGGGAACGCGGATGAGTGTGGCGTGATTACTACACCGCCGCGCCGGGCTGCGCATACCCCAAATGCGCGTTGAGCTTGCCCAGCAAATCCGCGGCGGCCTCGGCGATGTTGGTGCCCGGCCCGAAGATCGCCACCGCGCCCGCCTCGTAGAGCGCGGCGTAATCGTCCGGCGGGATGACGCCGCCCACCACGACCAGGATATCCGGCCGGCCTTGCTGCGCCAGTTCGGCCTTAAGCTCCGGCACGAGCGTGAGATGCCCCGCGGCAAGCGACGACACGCCGATAATATGCACGTCGTTCTCGACCGCCTGTCGCGCCACCTCGGCGGGGGTCGCGAACAGCGCGCCAATATCCACGTCGAAGCCCAGATCCGCGAACGCCGACGCGATCACCTTCTGCCCACGGTCGTGGGCGTCCTGGCCGATCTTGGCGACGATGATGCGCGGGCGCCGGCCGTCGTTCTTCTCGAAGTCCTCGCACATGGCGATGACGCGGCGCACTTTTTCGTCCATCTGCCCGATCTCCTGGCGGTAAACCCCCGAAATGGCGCGCGTCTCTGCGCGATGGCGGCCGTACACCTTCTCCAGCGCGCTCGAAATCTCGCCGACGGTCGCCTTCGCGCGGGCGGCGTTCACCGAAAGCTCAAGCAGGTTGCCGCCGCCGGCAGCCGCATTGGTGAGCGCCGCCAGGGACGCCTCAACCGCGGCCGGATCGCGCTCGGCCCTGAGCCGCTCCAGCTTTTCGATCTGGCGCGCGCGCACCGTGGAATTGTCGACCTTCAAAACCTCGACCGGCGCTTCGTCCTTAACCTGATATTTGTTGACGCCGACAATCGTCTGCTTGCCGCCGTCGATCCGCGCCTGCGTGCGCGCGGCAGCTTCCTCGATCCGCAGCTTCGGCAGGCCCTGCCCGATGGCCTTTGCCATGCCGCCAAGCTTCTCGACCTCCTGAATGTGCTCCCAAGCCTTCTTGGCCAACTCGTAGGTCAGCCGCTCGACGTAATAGGAGCCGCCCCAGGGATCGATCACTCGCGTCGT
>JBKQOR010000210.1:0-10062 GCA_052145435.1 Rhodomicrobium sp.
GCTTCGTCGAAGTCGAGCACAGGCACGGCACACGCATCCGCCGCCTCAAAAACGGCGGCCCATTCGCCGCGAGTCTTCGTCGCGAAGACAGCCTCGAACTCGCGGTGCAGATGCGGCCATTGCGTGCGGTCGTTTTGCCGCGGGGCGAGCTTTGCCGCATCGAGGCCGAGACCTTCTGCGAGCGCGGCGAAAAATTTGGGCTCGAGCGCGGCCACCGCCATGTGCTTTCCGTCGAGGCAGCGGTAGGTCCGGTAGAACGGCGCACCGCCGTCGAGAATATTCTGGCCCCGCGCGCCGCTCCAGAGCCCGCCGCCGCGCAAGCCAAGCACGATCGCGAGCTGCGATACCGTGCCGTCGAGGATCGCAGCATCCACCACCTGGCCAAGGCCCGACCTCTGCCGTTCCAGGAGCGCCGCCAATATGCCGATGACCAGGAACGCCCCGCCGCCGCCCATGTCGCCGATGAGATTGAGCGGAGGAACGGGCAGGCCGCCCTCGGGGCCGATGGCCTCAAGCGTGCCCGTCAGCGCGAGATAGGTGAGATCGTGCCCGGCGGTCTTCGCAAGCGGGCCTTCCTGCCCCCAGCCGGTCATGCGCGCGTAAATCAATTTGGGATTCCTCGCGAGCGCGATGTCAGGTCCAAGACCGAGGCGTTCCATGACGCCAGGCCGGAACCCCTCGATCAGCACGCCGGCCTTTTCAACGGCGCGCAAGGCCAGCTCAACGGCCTCTGGGTTCTTCAAATCGAGTAGGAGGGATCGCCGGCCGCGGTCGATCGGCGCCCCTTGCACGGGAAAGAGCTCCGTTGCTCCGGCCCGGTCTATGCGCAACACATCGGCACCGAGATCGGCGAGCAGCATTCCAGCGTAGGGCGCTGGCCCGAGCCCGGCAAATTCGATCACCCTGATGCCGGCCAGCGGGGGCAAGGACGTCTCTTTTGTTTGCATCAATCCGGACTCGCAATTCAAGCTGATACCAAGCGATGGATACCCGCCTTCGCGGGTACGACGCTGCTGCCGAAAATTCCGGCGCCTTCGGATAGTCCGGCAATTTTTTCACACGTTCGAAGGCGGGAATCCGGTAATCGGGGACGTTAAAGAATGGCGAAATCTCTGGCATAGCGCAGCGCTTACTGGCTCCCCGCCTGCCTGCGCGGGGACGACGCGTGGAGCGGTCAAGACCTCTGGCGATTGGTATAAAACAATGACGCCTGACTGTTTGCCATTCGTCAATAGCTTTGCTGGCTCTCAGTGCGACGGCGCGCGAGTGGCGCGAACAAGAACGGCGAGGCCTGGGCTCGCCCCGGCGTAAGGTATCGCCTGTCTGAAACCGCAAGCTTCATAGAACCTCACGGCGCGGGATGACGCTCCGGTGACAACGTGGATACCGGGCGAGCCGGCCTCTGCGCAAATCTGGAGAAACCGGGCGATCAGTCTATGCCCAATTCCCTTTCCTTGGTAGCCAGGCCTCACATTGATGTGAAAATGCGACGGATAGTTCTTAAGCGCGGAACAAAAAGCAGGCGTGAAATAATCGATATCGCTGACGATGATACGGGACGCGGCAGAAAAGCTGTCGATGCAGCCGGCGACGTACCCAGCCACATCGCCTTGAGGCGTCAGCGCCAGCAGAAAGGCGCCAGGCTGCGTGTCAGCATAATGGCCAAACCAGCGATTGCGAAATGCGCGCCTGGCGGCCGCTGGGCCAAAGTCCTTCATATGGGCGGTTTCGAAGAAAATTTCTTCCGCCTGTGAGAGCCAGCGCGCGCCGTCTCCGGCAGAGCATTGGCTTAGCAAAAGGCACTCAACCAAGAAACAAGGCCATGCTACTCCGCGGCGCGGGGCTCGCCCCTTGCGCCGAGCGTCCGCTGACCGTTTCCAGATTCTATCGCGGTGCCTTCCCCGCTCTCGTTGATGGTCTCCGGGCGGGGCATGGCGACGATGTTGTAACCGGAATCCACATAATGGACCTCTCCGGTGACGGCAGTGGAAAGATCGGAGAGCAGGTAGAGCGCGGCACCGCCGACCTCGTCCAGCGAGGGCGTCCGGCCAAGCGGGGAATGCATTTTTTGGAAGTTGAACAGCACGCGCGCGTCGGAGATGCCGGCGCCTGCGAGGGTACGCATCGGTCCCGGGGAAAGGCCATTCACACGGATGTTCTGCGGCCCGAAATCCATCGCCAAATAGCGAACTGAGGCCTCAAGCGCAGCCTTGGCCACGCCCATGACGTTGTAGCGCGGAACGACGCGCATCGATCCGCCATAGGTCAAGGTGATCATGGAGCCGCCATTCTTCATGAGCGCAGCAGCCCGCTTTGCAATCTCGGTGAAGGAGAAGCAGGAGATCACCATGGTGTTGATGAAATTGTCCCGGGTCGTGTCGGCGTAACGGCCCTTGAGCTCGTTGCGGTCGGAGAAAGCGAGCGCATGAACGACGAAATCGAGCGAGCCCCATTTTTCGCCGATCTCGGAGAACACGGCATCGACGGAAGCCAGATCGGTCACGTCGCAGGGCAGGATGATCTTACCGCCAAGGTTCTGCGCCAATGGAACCGCGCGGCGCCCGAACGCATCGCCCTGGTAAGTGTAGGCAATTTCCGCACCTTGCCCCGCAAGCACGCGCGCTATGCCATAAGCGATGGACCGGTCGTTGGCCACGCCCATTATGAGCCCGCGCTTGCCCGCCATCAAGGGCGCAGGTTTTGCAATGTCCACCGCAGTCATCCGATCGAGGCCTCTCTTTATCCCTGCGCCGTCATACTTCGTAGCGCCTGAAAACCAAAGTAGCGTTCGTGCCGCCGAAGCCAAAACTATTCGACATGACACAGTTAAGCTCGACGTTATCGAGGCGCTCCCGCACTATGGGCATATCGGCAAAGGCCGGGTCAAGTTCTTCGATGTTTGCGGACTCACACACAAAGCCATTATTCAACATGAGGAGCGAGTAAATCGCCTCTTGCGCGCCTGCGGCTCCAAGGGAGTGTCCGGTCAGCGATTTCGTTGCCGATAGAAGCGGCACTTTGGAGCCGAACACTTCCCGGATGGCTTCGATCTCTCTCAAATCGCCAATCGGCGTGGAGGTCGCATGGGGATTGATGTAGTCGATCTTGGTTCCAAGCCCCTGCATTGCCAGTTTCATGCAGCGGACAGCGCCTTCGCCGGAAGGCTGAACCATGTCGAAACCGTCGGAGGTCGCGCCATAGCCGCAAAGCTCGCCATAAATTTTGGCGCCGCGCGCATTTGCTCTTTCCAGCTCTTCGAGAACAAGGACGCCGGCTCCGCCCGCGATAACGAAGCCGTCGCGTTTTACGTCGTAAGCGCGGCTTGCTTTTTCGGGGGTATCGTTGAAGTTGGAGGACATTGCGTTCATCGCATCGAAGAGCACGGACAGCGTCCAGTCGAGCTCCTCGCCCCCGCCGGCGAACATGACGTCCTGCTTGCCCCATTGGATCATTTCCGCGGCATTTCCGATGCAGTGAGCCGAAGTCGAGCAGGCCGAGGAAATTGAGTAGTTGACGCCTTTGATGTGAAAGGGGGTGGCGAGCGTTGCGGAGTTTGTGCTCGACATCGCTTTCGGAACTTCAAAGGGACCTACTTTGCGAGGTCCTTTCTCGCGGGTGGTGTCCGCAGCCTGCACGATTGTGCGGGTCGATGGACCGCCCGAACCCATGATAAGCCCGGTCCGCTCGTGGCTGACCTCTTTCTCCTCAAGCCCCGCATCCGCAATCGCCTCCTGCATGGCGATATAGTTCCATCCCGCGCCGGCGCCCATGAAGCGGCGCACCTTGCGGTCGATACGAGCTTCCCAATCGATGGTGGGCTCTCCGTGCACCTGGCAGCGAAAGCCCCGTTCGGCGTAGTCCTTTGCTCTCACTAGGCCGGATTTCGCCTCGCGTAAGGAAGAAAGAACTTCCTGGGCATTGTTTCCAATGGAGGAGACGATGCCCATCCCTGTGACAGCAACACGTCTCATATCTTCACCCCGCCTTATCGCACAGGTTTCTCAAGCAGCGCAGTTCGCATGAAGCTCGCTCAGGCCGATTGCATGCCCACATTCGCTTCGGTAAACAAGCCCACCCGGAGATCTTTCGCAGAATAAATCAGTGTACCGTCGGCCTTAAGATAGCCGTCGCCCACGCCGAGCGTAAACTTCCGGCGGATCACCCGCTTGAGATCGACAATATATTCCAGCTGCTTGACGCTTGGCACCACCATGCCCGAGAATTTGACCTCGCCAGTGCCAAGTGCACGCCCTCTTCCTGGCGCACCGGCCCAGCCAAGAAAAAAGCCTAGCATCTGCCACAATGCGTCCAGTCCCAGGCAACCGGGCATAACCGGATCGCCCTTAAAGTGGCAAGCGAAAAACCACAAGTCGGGCTTGATTTCCATCTGGGCAACGACGCGGCCTTTTCCGTGCTCGCCCCCTGACTCTGAAATGCTCGAGATGCGGTCGAACATGAGCATGGGCGGTAGCGGCAGCTGCGCATTTCCAAGACCGAACAGTTCGCCGCGTCCGCAAGCGAGTAAATCCTCATAATCGTAGCTGTCGCGGCGTTCAGACATGATTCCTCTTCTTGTACGCGCATTGCGCATGCCGTCCGGCAAAGCGCCTCTTAACTATCACACCCTTCGCCGCCCGCAACCCATCTTGCAGCCTGTGGACAGCTCTCGCGTCCGGCAGCGCTTGCGAGTTAAGGCGGCAGTTCTCATAGTACAAGGCTAAACGTGAAAGATTGCAAAGGGAAATGCCCTGGAACCTTCCAGATCCGCCCATCGAGCGCCTTCGTGTCACGGGGTTGCGGCCGGCGCGTCAAACGGGTTGCGCGCAGGCCACGCCGCCGTTCGTTCGGACGCGGCGACAGACATTCCCCCGCGAAGATGACTTCATACCGGGGCGATCGGCCAAGGCAATCCGGTGCCGCTCGCGACAGTCTACAACACAGGGCATCAAATCGTCGAGGACTGGGCCGGGCCATCGCATGGCGGTCAAGCCCCTCGACGGCGAGCGTAATTTGCGGCACTCTGAAATTCAATGGTAGCGCAAATAAGCTGGAGTTTCGCATTTTGAACTACATATTCGAGGAGGAGCGTGCGCCCCAGAAGAACGTGTTTGGAGAGCCGCTCGCAACGTGCTCGGATTCCCCTAAGACCGGCTTCTTCCGGGACGGATGCTGCAACACTGGGCCGCAGGATCTTGGATCGCACACTGTGTGCGTGGTAATGACCGGCGCATTCCTGGCATTCTCAAAGAAAGCCGGAAACGATCTGTCCACGCCCATGAGCGAGTATGGCTTTCCTGGCTTAAAGCCCGGGGATCGATGGTGCCTGTGCGCGGCGCGATGGCAGCAAGCTTTCGAGGCCGGCATGGCCCCTAAGGTTGTGCTCTCGGCAACGCACCAAGGCGCACTTGAGATCGTATCGCTTCAGGATCTCAAGCGCTTCGCCATCGATCTCTCCTGAGCCGCTCGCGGCTGTCATCCCGGAACCGCCGCAGGCGGTATCCGGGATTGCAAGATGCACTGCGTCCGTAAAGATCCCGGATACGGCGCGAAGGGCGCCGTTCCGGGATGACAACAGGGGGGCCGCGAAGCGATTGGCCGGAGCCGGTATGAGCCGCGGACATCAGGTCCTTAGGAGAAGGCCTCGATATTGCCGCGCGGTCATTCCGTAGGTCCACGCCACGGCCGAGCGCGCGGTTAGCATATTTGGCGGAACCTGCAGGAAGTAGCGCCTTTGGGTGCCGTCAAGCTCAGGCGTTCCGTTTATCACCTCGACGGCGGCCCAGGCGTCTCCGTCCGGCCATCTCCTTTCCCAGAGGACCCCGGTTTCGTCTTCCGAAATCCGGAAGGCGGCTCCGCTCGCGATAAACCGTTCGGGCGTGAGTAGCTCGATCAAGCAGCGCCGCACATGAATATCCGTGGCGCGATCGATATCCGCGTGAGTGATTTGCGCGGGCCGCTCAATGAAGCGTGCAGGCACTTCCACGCCCTTCCAGGCGTATACGGTCCAGCCGTCGCGATATCGAAGGGCAGGCCCCGAGCTGCTATGAAGCCTGCCCTTAGCGTCGGTTCGTACAATTTGCGGAGGCTCCGAAACCCAGCAAACGTGCTTGTGCGGAATTATCCAGTCCGCACTGGCAGCCACGAGCAGGAGGCCGCGAAGATCCTCCGTCTCGTCCTCTAAGCCGCAAACAGTCCGGAAAAGATCGTGGCGCTCCAGCCAGGAATGGTTGCGCGGGCTAAATCCGGCGTCTTGCAGATGCAGCCAACCGCGGCCCCTGTTCAGCCAAAATAGCCATCGCCGTTCTTTTGGCGATGCTGGCCGCACAGCGTGCGAAGCTCGAATAACCGCATCCCGGACGCTATCGCCTAGCATGTCCGCGGTTAAGGGCTGGTTCAACTCGTCGACGGCAGCGAGAACGCTGCCGCTCACGCGGCGCTGGATACCAAACGCGGCCCGGTTGCGGACGTGATCGACTATTGAGGCCTTGAGGTTGGGACCAATCCGTTCATGCGCCGCCTTGGCCCACAGCGCCTCCATTTGCATCGGACTGGAGCACCAATCGATGCTTTTCGGCGCCGGCCAACCGGCTGCCTGGTAGGCGGCGGCGATGCCAAGCGCGGCCCGCTCCCGGTCCGCCGGTCCGGTGGATGACCTCATCTCCGCCCAGCGCTTACGATGGTCCTCGATACCGGCGTTTTGCTCCGGCGACAATTGTCTGAGTTTAGTCTGCAACGATACGTGCGTCCTTCGGCTCGAGCTCACGCTGACGGCGGACACGATAGGTGCCCTTCGGGAGGGTGACGGCGTCGTGCTCGTCGTGTTGAACGCGCGCGCAAGGCCCGTCGATCCGCAGGTGGCCTACATAAAGGCCATTCGGGATGTCGTGCGCGAGGGCTTCGTCGCGAAACATCGTGACCCGGTCGTAGATCGCATGGCGGTGTCCTGTCATTTCGCCTTCCGCTAGCACAGCGGCGCCATCTGTTCCGGGCTGGACCGGCGTGCCCGAAACCGGGATGTCGGCAACGCGCTCGATCAAAAGATCGCCCTGCGCATAAAGCAAGCTCATAGTGGTTCTCCTCTCTTCGACCGACGTGGCAGCTTCATGCACGAACAAGCATTAGCTCTGTGAGTTCCATGACTCGTTTGTGAAGCCTGCAGCTGGAGGGCAGGGAATGAAATTGGAAACGGAAAATTAGCGACGCTTGGCAAGCTCCCGTGGGCGGGACTTCCGCCTTCTGGGCGCACCAGGAAACGCCGCCGCGAATTTGTCCCATTGTCCCAAGATGGTAAAGATGAACGGCGCTTGCGCGCGCAAAACCCGATATCCTTGCCGGAAACTGCGATCGTGCCGGGGTGGTAATCGCTTTTGACACGTTACCGGCGATGCCATATGCCAAGCGCAAATGCCAGCCAGCGCGAAATGCTGCTGAGCCACAATTCAAAATCGAAACGGCAGGCCTCGACATGATTTGCATGGAAACCGCTCCAACGGTCCGGTTCTCTTCTTTGAAGAAGGCAGGGCTACTCATCGCGCTCTATCTTGCGGTGACGGGCACGGCGCCAGAGGCGCAGGCCGTCCGCGCGTCGAAAAGCAAGCCTGCGCCGCGCATAGAAGCCGTGGATGGCACCTCGCTGCTTGGGAGCTACCTCGCCGGCCATGTGGCGCGCTCGTTGCGCGATAGCGATAACGCCGCTGTTTATTACCGGCGCGCGCTCGAGAAAGATCCCGGAAACCAAGATATTCTGGATAACGCGTTCCAGCTCGAGCTTGCAGCCGGCGATTTCGCTGCGGCGCGCGCACTTGCGCAGCGGCTTGTCAGGCGCCAGCACGATAACTCCATTGCCCATATCTTTCTGGGCGTCGATGCCTACAAGCATCGCAAATTCGACGAAGCCGACGATCACTTTAAAATCGCGCAGCGCGGCTCCTCACCGGAAGAGCCGACGGTAAAGCTGGCCCGCGCATGGGTCGAGGTTGCGGAGGGGCACGCGGACAAGGCGATCGCGGCGCTGCAGGTTGAGCAGAAATCGGCTTGGGCCACCCATTTCGAGACGGTTCAACGTGCTTTTATGGCCGATGTCGCCAAGAAAAAGACGGTCGCTTTGGAAGCGTACCGGGCCGTTTACGACAAAAAGACGCCGAATGCACGGATCGCGGAAGCCTATGCACGCCACCTCGCGGTGTGGGGCGATGGCCGGGAGGCACAAAGAGTGCTGGACGAAGCCGGCGCGGCCGAAACTCCGCTTGGAAAAGTGCTCATGGCTGAGCTTAAGGCTGGGAAAACGCCTAAGCTCATGGTCTCCAATGTCGAGGAAGGACTGGCGGAATCTTTTTTAGGGATCGGGCAAGTGCTCGCCGCGAACAATGGCATCGATGCCGCGCAGATATATTTCCGTTTGGCACTTTTCCTCCAGCCGGGCTCCGACATCGCCAAGCTGGAGCTTGCGGAGCTTTACGGAAATGTCGAGCAATATACCAAGGCGATCTCCGTCATCGAGAAGATCGGCGAAACCTCTCCTTTCTGGGTGAATTCTCAGGTCCGGAAGGCCCTTTATCTCAATGCGCTGCAAAAGCCGGACGATGCGGTGGCGATGCTCGCTGCCCTGTCCGTGAAGCATCCGGAAAACCAGCAGATTCTTCAGACCTTGGCCGCAATCGAAAGTGCGCGGAAGAAATTCGACGCCGCTATTCCCTACTACGACCGGGCCATAGCGTTGCTCGGCACACCGGAAAAAAAGGACTGGCAACTATTTTATTCCCGCGGGATCGCCTTCGAGCGCACGAAACAGTGGGCCAAGGCGGAGCCGGACTTCAAGAAGGCGTTGGAGCTGGACCCGGAGCAAGGCGCGGTGCTGAATTATCTCGGCTATTCATGGCTCGATCAGAACATGAACATCCCGGAAGCCTTCGATCTCATCAAAAAAGCCGTGAAGCTTAGGCCGAACGACGGTTACATCATCGATAGCCTTGGCTGGGCTTATTACATGCAGAAGGACTACGAGCAGGCGGTCAAGCATCTCGACAAAGCGGTGGAGCTGCGCCCCGAGGATCCGACCCTGAACGACCATTTGGGCGATGTCTATTGGCGCCTCGGCCGGAAGCTCGAAGCCAAGTTTCAGTGGAATCAAGCGCTGACCCTGAGTCCTGAACCCGATGATGCGGCCAAGATCAAAAAGAAGATCGAGTTAGGATTGCCGGATGAGGCTGGACCGCAGGCTGCGCTTAAAGGCCAGCCCCCAGCGCCAGCGCCGGCGGCAGCGCCTGCACCAATGCCAGCACCCGCGGCAGCCCCAGCGCCAACGCCAGCGCCAGCGCCGGAAGCTCCGCAGTCTCCGGCGGCCAAGCCTTGACCGCGCCCGCGGCGGGCGGCAGCCTGTGAGTTTCGCCGTGAAAGGATCGACAAATTCCCGCACGCCGTCTATGCACATCGGGGTTCGAATTCTTACACCGGTCTGCCAATGATACCATCGCCCGGCTCCGCGGTGAGCAGCCCGGCGCGGGAGGACGCCCCCCCCGTGATCGCCGGGCAAGCCCGCGCGAAAGTCAATCTGACGCTTCACGTTCTGGGAAGACGGCCCGACGGCTATCACGAGCTCGAAAGCCTGGTCGTATTTGCAGACATTTGCGACGGGCTCAGTTTTCAGCCCGGACAATCGGATAGCCTGAGCCTTGAGGGACCCTTCGCCGCGGCGGTCGATGGCGAGAATTTGGTTTCAAAAGCCAAGCGTGCCGTAGCGGGGTGGCTGGGCCGGGAAATCCGCGGCGATTTCAAGCTCGAAAAAAATATTCCCGTGGCAGCAGGCCTGGGCGGCGGCTCCTCCGACGCTGCAGCCGCGATCAGGATCTTACTGAGAGTTGGCGGCTATCCCGGTACGGCGGACGACTTTATCGAGAGAGCGGCCGCCGTTGGCGCCGATGTTCCTGTTTGCCTTTATAACCGCGCGGCTTGGATGCGTGGCCTTGGCGAGCGTGTGACGCCGGCCGCGAACGTGACCGCTCTTCCCGCGGTTCTCGTCAATCCGCGGGTAAAGCTCTCCACGGCAGAGGTTTTCAAGCGGTT
>JBKQOR010000211.1:0-8882 GCA_052145435.1 Rhodomicrobium sp.
TCGATAAGCTGAATGAACTGCTCGTCTTGGTTTTTGGCCACCCGCGAGGAAACGAAGAGCGCTAGATGACCTGCTTTTTGATCGAGGCAATAAACGATCGTCTTGCCTTGAGCATAAATGTCTTCAATATCGCGGTAAACGTCCAGGATCCAGTCTAGCGTTTGCTGAGGCGGGCTTATGTCGTCGGCAAAAGAGGTAAAACAAATTATAGGGCTAGAAATATTGCGGAGATCGAAAAGCTTTCCGTCGCTTGAAAGAAGCTGATTGTGGGTGAGCTTGTCGCCAACGAAAAGCTCGTCCACGAGATATTGCATCTCGTCGCCATTGGTCATTATGAAGGAGCCCCACCATTTTTCGAATTCGAGGTAGCGGGGGCCCTCGGTATCGGCATTTTCGTATAGGTTGTATTGCTTGCCCCAAAGCCAATTGGCTGGGTTGAGATTGTCGAAGTTTTCGACCAGCCAGGCGCCATCGAAACGCTCCGCGCCGAGATCGCTTGTGAGCGCTGTCAGCCAGCTGCCTCCGAACAGGCCGCCCGAATAACGCATCGGATTTTTCCCGCGGACGCCTTGCCAATAGGACATCGGCGAGCCGACGATCAGGCATGGCCCGAACAGATCGGGCCGCAACATTGCGACCATCAGCGTCTGATAGCCGGCCTGGCAATTCCCAATCGCCATCGGTTTTGGCGCGGCGGGATGCCTTCTTACGACCTCCTCGAAGAACTTGACCTGGCCTTCGACAACGTCGAGGAAACGCTGAGCGGGAACAGGCTCCGCATTAAAGCCAATGAAGTAAACGGGATGGCCGGCTGCGAGAGCATCGCCTATTTCGCTTTCCTTCTTGAAGCCGCCAATGCCGGGCCCCTGCCCCGCGCGCGGGTCCACCACCACGACTGGCCGCTTCCGCGGGTTCGTCCTCATACCTTCGGGCGGTATGATCCGTGAAAGGGAATAGTTCATTGGCCGGGGAAAAGAGTACCCGCTTGTCAGTTGCTCCTGCTTATAACGAAGCACGGTTGCCATAGGGCGCGCAGCCATCGCTGCCTGCTGATCGCCCCTCTGGCGTAAAATATCGAGGAAGAGGATCGATCTTTGATACGCATCGGTCAGATATTCAAACCAAGCGTTGCCAGTGGCGGCTGCGGACATGCTCTCGTAAATCTCGGCGCTAGGCGGGACTGACACACTAATGTCCATTTGCGCACTCCTTATCTGGCGTGAAACCCGATAGCTAAAGCGCGCCACACGTTATGTAAAAGCAAGTATGCAGGATATGATTTTTCTCAAAGCTACTGGAGGAACTGGAATTCACTAAAAACATATCTAACAAAAAGCTAAAGAGTATCGCCGATTTGCCAGGTCCATAGTTAATAAGCTTAAAACATGACGTTGATTATCAGAGTCTTCCCTGCTTTGGTAGAAATTGGTTTTTTACTGCGAACAGTGGCTTACCATGCATGCTGGCCTCTTTCAGCATGCATGACGCGCCTATACTCAATGGATTTACCGGGGATTAACCGCCGGCATCGCAAGGGTCTTGGGAATGACACCCGCGAGCATTGCTGCCGGTGAGCTCCTGCGCCGATGGAACCGCGGAGCCCTTCTGAACTTCAGAATCTACGCGCAAACAGAGAGAGACACGAAATGAGCAATCACGGCGAAGGCGCAGCAATTGCTAAGATCGGTATTATCGGTGCCGGCCAGATGGGAGGGGGGATCGCCCAAGTCTGCGCGCTTGCAGGCTACGAGGTTAGTCTTCAAGACGTTACTCTGGAAAGGGTGCAACAGGCCCTAGCGGGTGTTACGGCGCGTCTTAACCGGCTCGTCGAGAAGCAGAAGCTTACTCCTGTAGCTAGTACCGAGGCGATCCAAAGAATCAGAACAGGCACAGGGCTTGAGCTGTTCTCGGGCTCCGACCTGGTGATCGAGGCTGCCGTCGAGAACGAGCGCATCAAGCGTGAGATTTTCGAGAAGCTCTGCCCGGTCTTGCAAGAAAAAGCACTCATATGCACGAATACCTCCTCAATCTCCGTAACGGCGATGGCCGCTCACACTGACCGGCCGGAGCGCTTCATGGGCATGCATTTTATGAACCCCGTCCCCGTGATGAGGCTTGTGGAGCTGATCCGTGCGCTTACCACCAGCGACGCTGCCTACTCGGCAATCAAGGGCGTCGTCGCGAAGCTCGGGAAGACGGCAGTAACCTCCCAAGACTACCCGGCTTTCATTGTGAACCGGATTCTGCTGCCAATGATCAATGAGGCAATTTTTGCCTTACATGAAGGCATAGGTGATATCGCCTCCATTGACACCGCAATGAAACTTGGCGCCAACATGCCCATGGGCCCCCTAGAACTCGGCGATTTCATCGGCCTCGACGTATGCTTGAGTATCATGCGCGTGCTCTACGAGGGCACGGCCGACTCAAAATATCGTCCGTGCCCTTTGCTCGTTAAATATGTCGAGGCGGGCTGGCTTGGCCGCAAGTCCGGCTGCGGGTTCTACAATTATAAAGAGCAGCCGCCCGCAGCGAATTATCGCGTATTGAGAGCTGCCTAAAGACGCGCAGAGGTGGTGACACACCGGTTCGACATGCGGGCCAGGCGCCAGCGAGGGGTCCTACTGCATCAAGCGCAATGTTGCGCCATGGGTTAATTCTAAGGAGTGATCATGGAAAAAGAACCTGCCGCTAAGCCCTCCGAGTTCTTGCTTGCGAGCGTCCCCGCCTTCTGGCCCCTGGCATTGGCGGCCACGCTGGCCGAAAAGAAGGCTGAACTCGATGCACATCAACTGAAATTTATCGAGGAAGAGCTCAAACTCCATAGCGGGCCACCTGCAAAAGTTGCGACACCGAACACCGTACGGCTCGATCTCAGGACCATGGTGCTCAGGGACTATGGCCAGCATGGCGGCATGCCTACGGTTGTGGATGCCCCCTTTGCCGGGCACTCGGCTGTGATCGCCGACTATCAAAAGGGCCAAAGCCTTGTCGAAACCCTGCTTGCAGGCGGCATCGGCCATGTCGCCCTGACCCATTGGAAATCCGCAACCCCGGATATGAAGGAATTCGATATCGACAATTATCTCGAAGAGATGATCGTCGCCATCGACGATCTGGGCGGCCGCGTCAATCTCGTGGGCCTCTGCCAGGGCGGCTGGCACTCGGCAATGGTGGCAGCCCGGTTCCCGGACAAGGTGAATTCGCTTGTGCTCGCGGGCGCGCCCATCGACACCGATGCCGGCGACGGCCCGATCAAGCGCATGGCGCAAGCAACGCCGCTCTCCTTTTATGAAGACCTCGTTATGCTTGGCGAGGGACTCATGCGGGGCCAATTAATGCTGCGCGGCTGGAAGAACATGCATCCAGAGCAGCATTATCTCAAAGCGCATGTCGAACTTTTCGAGCATATCGACGATCCAGCCTTCCTCGCCAAAGAGGAGGCGTTTTACAGCTGGTACGAAAACCCGATCGATCTGCCAGGACGCTGGTATCTGCAGGCTATCACGCAGCTTTTCAAGGAAAACCGGCTCGCCAAGGGGACATTCATTGGCCTAGGGCGCACGCTCAATCTCCGTGCTATCACCTGCCCGCTCTACCTCTTGGCGGGTGCCGGCGACGACATCACCACCCCTGAGCAGGTTCTGGGCGTCAAGAATTATGTAGGCACACCCAAGGACCGGATCGTGGAGAAGACAGTGCCAGGCGGTCACATAGGGCTTTTCATGGGCGCGCGCACGCTTAAGGAAGCGTGGCCGGGCATCGCGAAGTGGATTTGCGCCCAGACTGCCTAGCGGAGGAGCGGGCGCCGGCGCTCGCGTGCCGGGGCAGGCCTCATTTTCAGGGCGCGCCAAGCTTGGCGGGTGCCGAGAGAGGAATCATTCCGCATGCCGTAAGACCAGAACATCCATCCCCAACTTCGTGATAATATAAACAAAAGCGGCAAGTATTTGCTTCCGGGCCCGCTCCTCGTCCTTTTGGCGGGAGGTGGATACCTTGCCTGGCGAGCCTAAGGGGGCGAGCGGCCGGCCGTGGGATCGCAAAGCCTTGAAGGTTTCTAGGCGCTGCCACAGGGCTTATCCCCCGCCTGATAGGGTAGCCCTGAACTTATGGGACGGGCTCTTCATCGGCATCACGCCCACTCAGCCTGCACCTCATCGGCCAAGTCCATTGTCTCGCGAATACCGATGTCCTCGAAATGAGCATCCAGAAAACGCCGTGCCGCATCCCGGCCACGGTCGCGCAGCATTTCAAAGAACTCGTAGTCAATATTAACTGGGCCCATGGGATCTAGTTCTTCATCGAAAGCATCGAGCACAACGCGATGCATGTTTACTCGCTTGTACCTGTCCGGCCCGATGCCGCAATCCACCCGCCTCTGATCATTCTGGCGGCGGTCAAATTCAATTGCGCGCAGCTCGCCCATCAGTGGCGAATTGAATGTTATCTCGTTTAGACGGCGCAATATTTGCGCAATTGAGGTGGGGGCTCCATGGCGTTGGAAGGGAGTTAGCTGCACCAGCAGTACATCTTCGGTTGTGGTAGTTTGGAAGAGCGGAAAGAACGATGGGTTACCCAGAAAGCCCCCGTCCCAATACGGCACTCCGTCGATCTCAACCGCGCGGAATAGGTTCGGCAGGCAGGCGGATGCCGCAACTACCTCGGCAGTAATCTTGTCTTGAGAGAATATGCGAAGCTTGCCAGTCTCCACATTGGTAGCAGAGACAAAAAGTTTCGGGACTTGGCACTTTCTTATCGCTTCAAAGTCCACAAAATGCTCAATGAGTTCTTTCAATGGATTGATGTTGAGCAGGTTAAAGTCGTAGGGCGAGACAAGGAAAGGGGTTACGGGTACGGGTAGCTGTCCCTGTTGGAAATTGGAGACCGTTTCCAGCCAGGTCTTGGACGGCCAGAACAACCCATCAATCACTTTGCGCACTGGCTCGGGCAGCCCGCCATTGATGCTTGCTGAGCGCCAGAAATCTGCAAGCCGGTTACGCGCCTCGCAAGGACCACCTCGAGCTAATCCGTCTGTAAGCATTATAGCGTTGATTGCGCCAGCCGACGCGCCGGTCACGCCTTCGATATCGAGCCGTCCATCCTGGAGAATGTGATCGAGAACTCCCCAGGTGAAGGCACCGTAAGCTCCGCCGCCCTGAAGCGCCAAGTTTATCCTCTTTGGACCGGTTTGCTGAACCATAAGGATCCACCTAACCCTTTTAATCGCAGGACCTGGAGCGCTTCCGGTCAACACGGCGAAGCCGGAATGCTGCTGGACCTTTTTTAGCATCCGCCAGCCGGCGCAGCGGGGCCGGTGAGACCTTCCATAACGTCCGCAAGCGCACGAATCATGAATGCCAACGGTAAACTTCTTGAATCGCGGCGAGTGCGCCATTATAAACGCTTCGCGATCGCGGCTGCCACTAGCAGCAAAGTCGGCCGCCTGCGCAAAAGGTTTTTTTGGGTAACGGCCTCGTGCAGTTTTGGAGCGCGCTTAGGCACCATTAAGAAATCGGAGAGCCGGTAAGCGGTCGGCCACGGCATGTACCACTTTAGTCGGCCCGGCCGCGCCGCCGCCTCGGTCCAAAATGTCCGCTCGGAGATTGGCCTAGAAGAACGAAACAGCATTTTTTGAAGCGGGCGGCATTTCTGCAATTGGCCGATTTTGTTCTCGAATTTCGGGTCCAGGGTCAAGCTCCCGGCAGAGCCTGCACCAGACGGATTACTCCGGCAACGGCCGGGACCTGAGGTCTTCTCCGATCGCGACATAAATGAAAACCGCTTCGGTCACCTTGATGGTCACATCACTATCGCGGGCGCGACGCCAGGCTTCCACTTCGATTTTCATGGAGGTTCGGCCCCGGCTCACCATTCGGGCGAAGAAGCTCACTTCATCGCCGACGAACACGGGACGGCGGAATTCCATGGCCTCGACATGCACTGTGGCCACGCGTCCGCGCGAGACCTTGGCGGCAACACTGGCCGCGGCCAAATCCATCTGCGACATCAGCCAGCCACCAAAGATATCGCCGTCCGGATTTGCATTGGCAGGCATGGCGATCGTACGTATGGCCGGCGCATCATCCCGCATCAAGGACGCTTCTTCATTCATATATCCGTCCTCGAACAGAAAAACCAACGAACCGGATGATATTGTTGTAATGGCAATAGGGTATAAGATCCAGCTATCTTGGATAATCTTCGCTTAACCAGTTGATTTGAATGTCTTCAACCTGTGCATTCATTTCTTTAGCTTGCTATAGGCAATAATCTCTATTGTTCAGCTGTGGGTATAACCACCGCAGGAAAGGCTACAGAACTTTTTGAACGAAAGCCTATAACTTCGGACGGTGGCTGGTCTCGCCAACGCCTATGATAGCAATGGAACAGCTGAGCAGCCTCCGGACTATCCCGGCTTTTCCGCAACGCTCACTACCATGGCTTTTGACCACAGCAGCTTGCGGTGGCTTGGGATCAGCAACCTGATTGCCGAACCCGAAGGCCCTCCCTTCATCTCTCATACAGTTGCGCATCGCCGTTTGGACCGGTGATGCTCGTGACACAAGACCCGAAGCTGCCCCGCATCCCATTTTTTGGGCCGCGGGCGTACACCAAATCAAGGGGGGACCTGAGCGGAAATAGTAATCTCCAGGACAGTTGGCCTATTTGCCTCGCTGCTCGGGGACGCACCATTCTTGATTGTATCAATATCTTCAAGCAGCGCGGGCACGCCTCTGACTCGCAAAGATATCCGCCCAGCCTTTTGAGGCTGCCACAGACTTCGAGCATATTACGAGCCAGGCCAAGCCGGACAACTGTTTTTCCTTGAGAGCCAGTTCTGGCTAAATATTATTCACGAATTTAAAGCTCATTCACCGTTTTCATAGAACGGGTGTGGCGGGAAGGGTCTCTGCGTTATCATTATTTGTACCTCGCAGCATGCCTGGCGCCGCTCATCCCCAAGAACCCTTTGTAGACGATTTGCCTGTCCAGGCCACTCATGGGGGATCCAAAAGGTCTAGCGGGCGTCTCAACCGAAGCAGTTGAACTTGCGCGAGCCGCCAAGGAGGCGGGACTATGAACGCCACCAAAATGCTGTGCGATTTGGGTCAGAGCCTCTGGCTCGACAACATCACACGAAACTTGCTGAGTACCGGGACGCTCCGGCGGTACATCGGCGAGCTTTCCGTCACCGGTCTAACGTCCAACCCGACCATCTTCGAACACGCCATCAAAAACAGCAAGGACTACGACGACACCATTTGCGAATTGCTTAAGGGGGACCGGCCGGCCGAAGAGGTGTTCCTAAATTTGGCCCTGGACGATATTACCGCGGCTGCGGACCTGTTCCTTCCGGTCCATGAGCGGACGGAAGGCGTCGATGGCTGGGTTTCGCTCGAAGTCTCACCCCTGCTGGCTTACGATACGAAGACCACGATTTCCGTCGCCAAGGACCTGCATGCCCGGGCCGGGCGCCCGAATGTCATGATCAAGATTCCGGGCACGAAGGAAGGTCTTCCGGCCATCGAAGAGTCGATCTTTGCCGGCGTACCTATTAACGTCACTCTTCTGTTCTCACGCGAGCAATATTTGGCTGCCGCGGAAGCCTATATGCGGGGAATTGAACGGCGGATCGATGCGGGGCTTAGGCCCGGCATTAACTCAGTGGCTTCGGTGTTCGTCAGCCGCTGGGATGCGGCCGTTATGGGCAAGCTGCCGGATGCCCTAAGGAATCGGCTCGGTATCGCAATCGCCAATGATATCTACAGGGCCTACCGGGAGGTATTGACCTCTTCGCGCTGGCTGCGCGCGTATAATGCCGGGGCCCGTCCGCAGCGGCTGCTATGGGCAAGCACTGGCACCAAGGACCCCAAAGCTTCCGATATTTTGTATATCAAGGCCCTGGCCGCACGCTTCACCGTGAATACCATGCCGGAAGGGACCTTAAAGGCCTTTGCTGATCACGGCGAAGTTCGGGCGGCAATGCCGGCAGACGGCGGCGATAGTGAGGAGGTGCTGGCACGGTTTGCCGAGGCCGGTATCGGCTGCGATGCGCTCGCAGCAAGGCTTCAGGACGAAGGGGCGAAGTCCTTCGCCAAATCCTGGGATGCACTCATGGGTGTGATTGCGTCGAAAGCTACGATTCTGAACAACGCGCGTTAATTATCCGCTTACCAACGGCTGATTGGCCGGACGGCCAGCGGATTTTCCTTCGTCAGCCGGATTTCTTCCGTTTCATGCCGGATAAGCAGGCATTCGCCCTCCCGTAGAGTGTATTGCACCTGCTGCACACCAATCTCGACGTCCAGCATCTGACCCCGGTAGGTCACGGGAAACCGCAATATAGCGTTGTCCTCTGGCGCCCTGCGCGGCCAGAACGACAGGGTCCCGTCATCGTCCCGCATGCCGCCAAGTCCATAGGTGAGCATCATCCAGGTGCCGCCCATGGAGGCAATATGGCAGCCGTCTTTCACATTGCCGCCAACGTCTGCCAAGTCCATTAGTAAGGCTGCCACCCCGTAGGTGATCGCCTTATCGACGTCGCCAATTTGGCCAGCGATGATCGCTTGGACAGACGACGACAATGATGAGTCGCCGGTGGTCAAAGGGTCGTAGAAATCGAAGTTGCGTTTCTTCGCTTCTAGAGAAAAGGCGCCGTCCAGCAGAAACATGGCCAGCACCACGTCCGCCTGCTTGATCACCTGTTTCCGGTAGATGTTGAGCGGATGATGAAAGAGGAGTAGCGGGTAGCGGTCCAGCGGCGTGTTCTCGAAGTCCCACGGTTCTCTGTCCAAAAAACTGTCATCCTGCGGGATGATCTTAAGCTTCTCATCATGCGGGATGTACATCCTCTCCGCCGCCTTCAGCCACGCTTCAACCTC
>JBKQOR010000212.1:0-3429 GCA_052145435.1 Rhodomicrobium sp.
CATCCGCCACGTGATCGGGCCGGACGAATACCATGAGGATGTGGACGACAACGCGTTTACGAATGTGATGGCGCGGTGGAACATCGCCCGTGCGCTTGAGGCTTTGGAGCTGTTGCAGGCGAACTGGCCCGAGCGCGCCGCTGCGCTGCGGCAAAGGCTTTCACTTGGGGATGATGAACTCGCGGATTTGCGCGACGCTGCCGCGCGCATCATGACCGGCCTCGATCCTGCCACGGGCATTTATGAGCAGTTCGCAGGCTTTCATGCCCTGGACCCCCTCGACCTCGCCGCTTATGCCGGCACCAACCTGCCGATCGATGTGGTGATAAAACGCCAGCGTACGCAGCGCTCGCAGGTGGTGAAGCAGGCAGACGTCGTGGCGCTTATTGCTCTGCTGCCCGAAGCATTCCCCGGCGGATTGGCAGAGGCGAATTTCCGCTATTACGAACCGAAGTGCTCCCACGGCAGCTCGCTGAGCACGTCGATGCACGCAGTGGTTGCGGCGCGCTTGGGCGATGCTGAGATGGCATTGCGTTACCTCCGCAAGACCGCAGCTCTCGACCTCGATCCCGACCCGAACAGCGCCGGCGGCGTCCGCATGGCGGGGCTGGGCGGCTTGTGGCAGACCGTGATCCTTGGCTTCGCCGGCGTGGAGCTAACGGGCGAAACGCTAGGGATTGCCCCGAAGCTCCCGCCCCGGTGGCGCAGCCTGTCGTTCCGAGTGTGCTGGAGAGCACGGGTTGTGGCGATCCGGATCGCTGATAGGAATGTGCAGGCGATGCTCGTCCAGGGCGACGCGATGGACATACGTATCGCCGGGGCCACGCACAAATTGATGGCGGGGGCCACGCTTCAAGTATCGATATAGGTAATATTTGCGCCCCATCTTGCGCTGAAACGCGGTCTTTGAGGCGTCGGATACACAATCCATAAACAATGATCTAGACTAAAATGCCTCTTTGTTAGTGCTCTATGTATGATTTGGCGGCTTCTAAAGAAGCCTACATCATGAGCCGGGATCTACAGGAAACCGCAAGCGCTCCAACGCATTCTTGCAGCTTATACCTCCCTGGACCGGGCCGGTTAACCGATTACCGAGATTGCGCCTAGCTTTCGCGCAGTTGGGGACCATCACGGAGGCGATAATGTCAAGCGTGCTCTCTGACAACGAACGATCATTGATCGATGCGTATTGGCGGGCCGCCAACTATCTGTCGGTCGGTCAGATCTACCTCTACGATAACCCGTTGCTAAAAGAGCCCCTCTGCAAGGAGCACATAAAGCCGCGGCTCCTCGGTCACTGGGGGACAACACCGGGTTTGAACTTCATCTATGCTCATCTCAACCGGCTCATAAAGAATCATGACCTTGACATGATCTTCATCACCGGCCCGGGCCATGGCGGGCCGGCGCTCGTTGCCAATGCCTATCTCGAAGGCACCTACAGCGAGATCTACCCGAATATCGCCGCCAGCGAAGCGGGCATGAAGCGCTTGTTCAAGCAGTTCTCGTTTCCCGGCGGCATTCCCAGCCACGTGGCACCGGAGACGCCCGGCTCGATCCATGAGGGCGGCGAGTTGGGCTATTCCCTCTCCCACGCCTATGGCGCGGCATTCGATAACCCTGATCTGATCGTGGCCTGTGTGGTCGGCGACGGCGAGGCGGAGACTGGGCCGCTGGCGACCAGCTGGCATTCCAACAAGTTTTTGAGCCCTGCCAGCGATGGCACCGTTCTGCCAATCCTCCACCTGAACGGCTATAAAATCGCCAATCCCACCGTGCTGGCCAGAATCAGCCATGAAGAGCTCGATCAGCTCTTCCGCGGATATGGCTATACCCCCTATTTCGTCGAAGGAAGCGATCCGCGAAAAATGCACGAGCTGATGGCGGCCACGCTGGAGACCGTCCTCGGCGAGATTCAACGCATTAAGGTGAATGCACGCAACGGCATTCATGAACGCCCGCGCTGGCCGATGATTGTACTGCGCACGCCAAAAGGCTGGACCTGCCCAAAAGAAATCGACGGAAAGCGCGTCGAAGACTACTGGCGCTCGCATCAGGTGCCCATCGGCGAGATGCACAGCAATCCGGAGCACGTGCGCATACTTGAAAACTGGATGAAGAGCTACCGGCCCGAGGAGCTTTTCGACAGCAATGGCCGCCTCCGGCCGGAATTGGCCGCGCTTCCGCCACGCGGCAATCGCCGCATGAGCGCGAACCCGCACGCCAATGGCGGGGTGCTACTGCGCGACCTTTGCCTTCCCGATTTTCGTGACTACGCCGTTGAAGTGCCAGCACCGGGCGCCGTCTCGGCGGAAGCCACGCGCGTCATGGGGCGACTCCTGCGTGATGTCATGAAACTGAATATGGACTCGCGCAATTTCCGGCTGTTCAGCCCCGACGAGAACAACTCAAACCGCTGGCAAGATACGCTTGAGGTTACTAACCGCGCCTGGGAAGCAGATACCTATCCCTGGGACGACCACCTTTCTCCAGATGGCCGCGTCATGGAAATGCTCAGCGAGCATCAATGCCAAGGGTGGCTAGAGGGTTATCTGCTGACGGGCCGGCACGGCTTTTTCTCATGCTACGAGGCATTTATTCATATCGTCGACTCGATGGTCAACCAGCACGCCAAGTGGTTGAAAGTGTGCAACCACATCGGCTGGCGGCGCCCAATCGGATCGCTCAACTATCTGTTGTCTAGTCACGTTTGGCGTCAGGATCACAACGGCTTCAGCCACCAGGATCCCGGCTTCATCGACCATGTAGTCAACAAGAAGGCCGAAGTTGTCCGTGTTTATCTGCCGCCGGATGCCAATTGCTTGCTTTGGGTCACCGACCGCTGCCTGCGCAGCCGAAATTTCGTAAACGTCATCGTGGCCGGCAAGCAGCCCGCGCCGCAATGGCTGACCATGGACGAGGCGATCAAGCACTGCGAGGCGGGCCTTGGGATTTGGGAATGGGCCAGCAACGACCGGGGCCATGAACCGGACGTGGTCATGGCCTGTTGCGGCGACGTGCCGGCGCTGGAGACGCTTGCGGCCGTGGACCTTTTGCGCCGCTATGCTCCAGAGCTGAAGGTGCGCGTCATCAACGTCGTAAATCTGATGAAACTGCAGCCCGAGAGCGAGCACCCGAATGGGCTCCCGGATAAGGATTTCGATGAACTGTTCACCACGGACAAGCCCATCATTTTCGCCTTCCACGGCTATCCGTGGCTCGTTCACCGGCTGACCTATCGCCGGAAGGGCCACGATAACATCCACGTACGCGGCTATAAGGAAGAGGGCACCACGACAACACCGTTCGACATGTGTGTGCTGAACGATCTCGACCGCTTCCATCTGGTGGTAGACGTGATCGACCGGGTGCCGAAGCTTGGAATACGGGCTGCCTACGCCAAGCAGGCGATACGCGACAAGCTCA
>JBKQOR010000213.1:0-34693 GCA_052145435.1 Rhodomicrobium sp.
GCTCCGCAGCAATGAGCCCGCTTTCGGCGTCGCGGATTGCGCTCGCGAGGGTTTCGTCCAAGATGGATTCCCGGTGCGCAAAGCGCGCGAAATATCGCGTCTTGAATACCCTCATTATCCCCCGCCATATGGACTATAGTCCACTGGATTATAGAAAGCAAGAGTGGGATGGCCTCAAAACGGGCATTTTTGGGGCGGTGAGAGTGCCTCTTTGGAAACGGAGGGTGGCCAGATTTGGCGTTTCTAATGAAACTTACCCGGGGGAGCTGGCTTCGAGGTCCCCTCGACAGCCTCGGGCCGCAAAGGTAGTTCATTTTCCGGTTTGGAATCTCGCGCGTAAGGCTTCGAGCCGCTCCAAGAAATTGTAAGCCATGGTACTTCGCTGGTCTGGTCTCTGCTGCGGCTCGAAAAGATGCCTGGGTTCAAAACGGTGTCGTGGCATTTCGTTGAAACAGGCGCGCATGGACAGGATGGGAAAACCGCCGGTCATGAATGGTATGACCTCCTCCCAAACAAACACGATGATATTGAATCGCTTAGACCTCTTGATGAACTCTACGACGGCCTCGGTCAGAACGTCCGAGGATTTTGCCTCGTGGCGCATCCATTCTGCCGGAATGTGCGTGTAGAGCACCGCGGGGCAGTCAGCTGGTACCTGACTGCGTTTATCATGAAGGGTGTTTTTGATCGTCCGAACGGTTAGAGGTCCATCAATCTTCGAAGTGACTTCGACACTGACTGCGGTGCCATCTTTAATGGCGGACAGGTCGAAATCTTCGCCTCTCTTTCCGCTTTCCTTGATGATCTCAACCTGGAATCCATTGTAGACGTGCATGCTGGCGATTTCCGCTTCTATGAAGCATGGTTTTGTCGGCCGACTAAGAAAACGGTTTTTCATCTCATCGATGCCCTTTACCCCACCCGACAAGAGGGTAAAAACGGCATCGGCCAGTCTAATTGTTCGATGCGTGTGCACGATGCGCCGTACGTCGCTCTCGATCGGGTTGGCCGCCAACCACTCGTCATCTCCGTTGAGCATCCACTCGTCCGTATTGTCTGAACGGCACTTGATTCGATCGGCGTACCACTCGTAACCAAACGCCAAAGCCAGCAATCGGCTCGCCATCCCATGTTCAACTAACTCGCGAATACTTCCAGTCTGCGCCTCGACGCGGGTCAGCTCCGCGCAGAGGGTAGTGTCTCAGGTGTTTTTCTGAAAGCAGAAATTTAGCAGCGGTGCAGCTCCATTCTTGGTCCCTTATCGCCAATAGGCTTTCCAGTCTCGTCAACGTTTGGGAGTTGGAATAAGGTTCGCTTGTCGTTAGAAAGCTCATATCCCGTTGCAACAAACGGGAGCTTCCAGTCAATGTGGATATGATTCCCAGTGATTTTTATGTTTTTGATGTTAAGTGTTCTGCTATTGCCGTTAGGGAATTGAACAGTTAACTGAGTCCTTGAAAAAATATTAAAATTGCCAGGACCGCTTACGCACCACCGGCCAATAATATCCTCAAAGACCACACCATCGGCCGCTGCCGTGTTCGACCATGCGGCGATAACCGTTAAAGCAAGTAAAAACTTACGCATTGTAAATGCCTCTTTCATTCTCGGATGGCTTTCCTATATGCTTAGCGTAAAGCAGCATTTTTGGATATGCGACTAATGCCCAAAGGCCCTAAAGGCGAAAAGCGCCCCGCTGACGTTATAGCGAATGCCGTAAAAATCGCCAAGATCGCCACGCATGAGATCGAGGAAGATTACGACACGCCGGAGAAGGAAGGCAAAGACCCTGCCGCCGTCTCTATGGGCAAGCGGGGCGGGAAGGCGCGTGCTTCGGTTTTGTCCCCGCGGGAGCGGGCAAAGATAGCAAGCAAAGCGGCCCAGGCAAGATGGAGCAAGTCCAAAGAACCTAGTAGTCAGAAATAAGCCCATCTCTCATGCCAATTAGGATTACTAAGGGTTGGAGCAAAGGGTTTCTGAATTCGTACTGAAAGCGCTTCTTAACCCCGCTTCTAATGAGCGCTGGCCCTCGTTCTGGCAAACAAAGGTTTCCTAGAGGCGTCGAATAATGCGCTATTTCAATATCTTTCTTTCTTATTTTGGAGAGGGGTTCCATGACGCCCTTCGCGTAGAATTTTCCAAGCTCATTCGTTTTGGCGAGCGCACAAGCCAGGAGCACTTCTTTGTAGGTTGCCCTGGGGTCTGAACTTTCTATTGCCTTATAGTAGTCCTCCCTAAGCGACTGATCCGATTTTTCGAGCGCGCTATTTACTGCAGATTTCAAATCGGCATCGGTTATATTCATTTTCCTGCTCGCAATGGCTGTCCGGGCAGAGAGTTGGCCGAGGAGGTGCATATAGCCGGGAAGCCCCTGGGAATATCGTATCATTTTCTCTGCAACGCCTTTCTCAGCGCTCATGCAAAGTTTTGGGAGCCTTGACGACACGACATCGCGCAATTCATCGGGCGACATTCTAGGCATTTTTATCTGTGTGGTGCATCGCGAAATGGATTCATGCTCGGAAAAGATATCTGAAATCGTATTGGCCACACCAACTAATATCACCGTGACGTTGGCAGGGTTGTTAGAAAAATGCTTAATCGCATCAGACATAAGGTTTTTTGCCTGATCTGACTTTACTCTGTCAAACTCATCAAAAACAAATAAGTATTTGTAAGAGCTATCTAGCGTTTCCAGCATCTTGTATAGTTGATATAAGCTTAGATTTGCCTTTAATATATTGTCAGCTGTCTTGCCCTCATACTCATAATCATACAAGGCGTGTTCCCATAGATTGAAGAATGTGTCGCCCGGTGAGCAGCTAACCTTTACACATTTCAAACGCGGGATTGCTGGCGCTACTCGTTCTGCGATGACGTTCGCTAAGGAGGTTTTACCGACTCCTCGCTCTCCATAGATTATAGCGTGAGCGCCATCTTCGTAAACTACATCCACGAGATCCTTTATTTGCGGCAATCTCCCCGCAAAGAGCTGAACAGTGTCTATTGGTGCCTTGGGCCGAAAGAGGTTTAGGGCCATGGCGTCTAGCGCGTCCCAATCGCTTTCGTCTACTGGCGTGAAGACGGGTGTGAGTAGCCCACTGACATTAAGTTTATCGCGCGCCATGCCAACTTTCCTAGGTTGCACTTTTAGTGCATGGAGTAAGGCGAGTCGCAGGCGGGCGTCAACTGCAATATCAACTCATATAAATGCTTGACACTAAGCATCGCATATCATATATTAGTAGCATGAGCAAACTGTCGCTAAATGAACGTATCCAAATTCTCTCCATGCTGGTGGAAGGCTCCTCCATGCGCTCGATCTCGCGCGTGGTTGGCGTATCCATCAACACGGTTGCGAAGCTCCTCGCGGAGGCCGGTGAAGCCTGCCTTGATTTTCATGATGAGAACGTGCGCGGCTTGAACTGCAAGCGCGTCGAATGCGATGAAATTTGGAGCTTCGTTTACGCGAAAGAGAAGAACGCGGCGGCGGCCAAGAATGCCCCGACATTTGCCGGCGACGTTTGGACATGGACGTCGATCTGTGCGGACAGCAAACTCATTTGCAACTGGTTCGTTGGCGGCCGTGACGCCGACTATGCAAAACTGTTCATGGACGATTTGGCCGCACGTCTCAATAGCCGCGTCCAGATGACGACGGACGGACACAAGGCTTACCTGCAAGCCATCGAAGGCGCGTTCGGAGCGGACATCGATTACGCTCAGCTCGTGAAGCTTTTCGGCGCTACGCCGGAAAGCGCCAAAGGCCGATACAGCCCAGCAGAATGTACTGGCATCAAGAAGACAGCGAAGATCGGCAATCCGAAAGAGAAGCTTATTTCGACAAGCTATGCCGAGCGCCAAAATTTGACGATGCGGATGTCTATGCGCCGGTTCACGCGCCTGACGAACGCGTTTTCAAAAAAGTACGAAAGCCACTGCCATTCGCTGGCTCTCTATTTCGCCTATTACAATTTCGTCCGCATCCATACGTCGCTAAAAATGACCCCAGCTATGGCCGCTGGGCTCACGGATAAGCGTTACGATATGGAGTGGATCGTTGGCCTAGTTGAGGCTCGCGCTCCGAAGACCGGACGGCCAAAGAAAAACACCTGAGACACTACCGCGCAGAGAAATCGCATCGTGTTGTTCATGGCTTCCGCGTCTACACCTTGCAAGGTTAACCTCTATTCCTCAGAAAAGAGGCGCGCCGCATCCTTAAGCGGCAAGTAGAATTTACTGCGGCCAGGACCGAAGCTGAGGAAGCCTTGACGCTGATAGAAAGCCGCCGCCCTTTCGTCTTTGGCGTCCACGACGATCATGGCGGTGGCTATCGGATTATTGATAATCTTTCGCATGGCGTCATAGAGAAGGGCTTTACCCAGACCTGTGCCTTGGTATGCCTTGTGAATCGCAAGGCGGCCCAAAAGGGCGGCTGGAATACGATTATAGCGTCCAACATTCTTTTTTTCGGGATAATCCTCGGCTTCAACGCTGGTTGCCGAGAGCGTATAAAAGCCTGCGATCGCATGAGCGGTTTGATCAATGGCGACGAAACACTTCGCGAGGCCGCGCCGGATGTCCTGAGTGGCCACGTTCTTCAGGTAATGATCAAGTGCTGGCATGCCGCATGAAAAAGCCGCCCGGTCTTCGTCGCCAAGCGGCTCGATGCGGAAAGCGCTCATGCGTTACTGCTGAATCAGACGACGGTAATCGCGCAGCGCCGCGCGTTGATGTTCATTGGGTTCGCGCGGCGGCGACGTTAGGGCTTCGGCAAGCAGGCGGCTTTCTTCGGCGTTAAGCCGGATGGTTTCCATGCTCTCGATGATGCGCACGGCTTTTTCCTGCGCCGCGGCGATCATGAAGTCGGTCACAGAACGGCCCTCGATGTCAGCGCCGCGTTGAATAAGGTCGCGCTGTTCGTCGGTCGCGCGCTGCTGCATCCGATTGCGCTTCGGCGTCTTGGCGGCTTTTCTATGAGCGGTTAGTTTGGGCATGCTGATAATGTGCTCCAATTTGGCTCACAAATCAAGTCGATTATAATTATATAAACACTTATGCGAGAGACTGAGGCATCTCAGAACTTAGTCCGGAAGCTGCGCGACATGAAAGCCGGTTTGCCGGAGGCTGCGAATTTCCGCTTGAAGCAGATTTCCGCGCTTTTTGCCTGGGCGATCAAAAACGATCTCGCGACCGTCAACCCGGCCGAAAAATTAGAGAAGCTGGGCGGCGGTTCGGATGGGTTCTACACCTGGACGGAGCAAGACGTTGAGACATTCGAAGCTTACTGGCCGGTCGGCTCCAGGCCGCGCCTCGCCATGTCCATCATGCTTTATCTCGGAGTGCGGCGGTCCGACGCGGTCTTGATCGGCAAGAAGCATGAGAGCAGGGACGGGCTGTCCGTCACATTCAACCAATTCAAGGGCCGGAAGAAAGGTGCGAAGGTGCTGACGCTTCCCATCCTGCCACCGCTTCGCGCAATCCTCGATGCGAGCGAAGTCGGCCGGGAAACCTGGCTGGAGACTAACTTCCGAAAGCCGTACCGGGTGGCAGGATTTGGCAACGGCTTTCGGAGCTGGTGCACGGAAGCGGGGCTGCTGCAATGCACGCCGCATGGCTTGCGCAAGATCGGCGCGGTGCGCGCGGCGGAAGCCGGTGCAAGCGAACATGAATTAATGGCGATGTTCGGCTGGGACGATGCCAACATGGCGCGTATTTATACGCGGAAGGCGGCGCAGAAAAGATTGGCGGCGAGCGGCGCGGCGAAGCTTAGAATTGTCCCACCGATTGTCCCGCCAGGGGAAAAAGCAAGAGAAAACAATGCGTTAGAAGGATATTGGCGCCCCGTAGGAGAATCGAACTCCTGTTTCAGCCGTGAGAGGGCCGCGTCCTGACCGCTAGACGAACGGGGCATGCGATGGGCGAAGATAAATCGCTGGGCGGCGCCGATCAAGCGTTAATTCCGGCTTGGGCTCATCTTTCAGCAAGGCGCGAATTTCTTTCCAAGCTACATCCTGCTATAATATTTTGGGCGGCGCAGCGAGTGATACTGGATCCGGTTGATCGCTTCGCCCGCCCCTGTTGTCATCTGTGGATGGTTCCCCTGTTGCAAGGGTTTTTTCAGGTCGTGATATCTTTCGGCGGGTGCAGTCATGTGTACGGCGTTTGCGGTGCACATGACCGCTGCCCTGATGCGATCCACGGACCGGCTCCCGATCATCCCGGCGGACATTGCGTGCGATGACAACCGCGGGTTTTCCCAGCCCTGGCGTCAGCGGCGCCATGCAGACGCACGGTAGCGCCGCCAAGCACGATTTCAATCGGCGTGGCGCCTGCGCTGGAGACCGGTGCCGCAACGTCAGGCGCTTCAGCTGCCGCCCCGGGTGGACGGTCATGGGCGATCATCACTGGCATGAAGGCTGGCGATCCACTGCACCGAAGCCGGGCCGCCGCGCGCTTGCGAAAATCATTGCGCCACGTAAGCAGCTGCTGCGGCCGCAGGCCGTGACGGCGACCCGTCTTCGCAGCTCTCCGCGATAGTCGCCAGCTTCTCCTCATCCGTCCAATCCCGCCGGCGTTCAACGCCGGTGATGACCTCGACCCGCGCCCCTCGCGAGGCCTCGGTTTTAAATCTACGGTCAACCTCATGGTCAAATCGATGGGCGCTTATGGCCCCCCATCATGCCCGCACGCGCGCCAGAGTGGAAGATGGTCAGGGCATCGCTTACGTTGAGTTGCAAGCTCGCCAAGGCGGGCTTGCGGGGAGAAGGACAGGATGAGGACTCCCCACCGTTTAGTAAGCAGCTTTTTCGTCCGCCAGCGGGGGATTGAAGGTGGTGCGGTTTTTCAGCATGGCGCAGGCGACGTTGAGCAGGCGGCCAGCGACGGAGCGCAAAGCGCGGCCATGGCTATGACCGCGGCCGCTCAAGGCGGCGTATTTGGCGGCTGTCGCGGACGATTCCGGATCAGTGTCCGGTGTCCTGGCGCAATGCACCAGGCCTTCTGCTGGCTGGAAAAATAGGCGTGGCGCGGACGGCGCCGGACGCTTACGAGAATCGCGTGACGAAGCGCATCACTTTCGCGACGAGGGGGACACCCTCCTCATTCGGCGAACTGCGCTCAAATCTGAAGACCGGCAAGCCGGCACTCATCCAGGCTTTGATTCCGCCTTCGAGGTTATAGACGTCGCCCGAAATCGCTTCCGCGATTCTGTGACATCCGAACAAGCTCCGCGTGCCTACGCGGCAAAGAAGCACGAGCTTTTGGCCCGCGTGATCGGGAAGGGCATCCGGGTGCAGACTGCGCA
Organism: Rhodomicrobium sp.; assembly: GCA_052145435.1. GTDB lineage: Bacteria > Pseudomonadota > Alphaproteobacteria > Rhizobiales > Rhodomicrobiaceae > Rhodomicrobium. Next base: position 7,307 of record JBKQOR010000213.1, read on the forward strand.
ATGGCACGAGCGTCGAACCTTCAATGTGTTCCGCCTCATATTCGCGAGGCTCGCGCACGTCCACCACGACGGCCTTCCCGGCATCGAGCCACGTCTTAAGGGTTGCGGGGGTGACTGCTTTGACGCTCATTATGGGCTCCGTATATGAGATGCCTCCGAAATAATATCAGTCCTTGCAATAAATCAAGTAGAGCGTCGAAAGAAGCGCATTCGCCTTCATGCTGGAGAGGTGGTAATAGACCATTTGCCCTCTTTTTTCCGAAGTCACGAGCCCGGCCTCGCGCATTTTTGCGAGGTGCTGCGACAGAGCGGATTGAGATAGGCCAACAAAATCGGCTAGTTCGCCGACAGATCGCTCTCCTGAGAGGAGCTGGCACAAAATCGTAAGCCGGCTAGGGTTAGCCAATTGCTTCATCATGCTGGCGGCTTCCGCAACATGACTCCTCATTCGAACCGCAGGGGACACTTTCTGTTCCATTTTGACATTATATTAGATAATGCTAATATAAGCAAGGACATCCCGGACACGTCCGAAGTAGCGTGTTGACAGGCTGATCGCGGGGGCCCGGTTTTGGATGCCGAGCCCCGCTTCCCTAGAAGGAGATATAACGGCAGGGGTTCGCCGCCCATCCGCTTGGAACCTTCTTCTGCCATAGCCCCTGGCAGAAGGGCTCCGTCGAAAAATGCTGCGATCGGAAGGCTGAGGCGGACTCTGCTAAACTTGATGCAATTCGAAACCGTTGCACTTGAAACGTGGCAAGCTCGCCAAGGCGAGCTTGCTGGGAGAGGGCTGGGCAAGGGGGCTAACAGAAGCAATCAACCGGATCTCGTATGACGCAACCGGGCGGGAAGCATGCAACCCTCCACGAGAATCAGCCTCAAACTCATTCATCCCGCTCAAGAAATGCATCAATCGTTGCCTCCAAGGCGCGCTTTGCTTCAGCTTTCGAGAGATTTTCCTGTTCGGACTCCAAGAGTCGCTTGGCCATGTTATCTCTTTTGGCGTGCCCGAGAGTTTTTTCTATTTGCAAGTCCAGCAGAGATTGCTGAGTCTGGATCTTCACGCTGGCCGCGGCGGCCCGGCGCACCACGAGCTGCGGCGGTATTGCAAGCGAACCTTCCGCGCCAAGAGAAGAGATCGCATCGGCTTCCGCCTGTTGTGCGTCCGCAAGCGAATATTGCAGGGTCTGTAACTTTTGAAGCTCCGTGCGCAACAGCTGCTGCTGGACTTTAAAAAGCCTTTTGGCGCGCTGAACCCGCTTTTTCATAGTATCAACCCGCAGCAAGCCAATCCGAAAAGCGATTAGTGAAAATCGCAAACAGATCGTTCGACAAAAAATAAAGAAGCAGCAAGCCGCCTCCTATGATAAACGGCGGAGAAATAAAGTATACAGGTATTTGCGGGGCGAGCTTGTTCAAGATGCCGAACAGAAGGTTCGCAATGATTGCATAAATTAGAAACGGCCCGCATACCTGTAGCGACAATAAACTCGCGGCGCCGAGGACGCTCACCAATGCCGTCATCTCAGCACTCTTGTCGAAGTTTGCACCAAAGGTGAGCACGCCGTAAGACTGAACCAGCGCGCGCACAATTTCCAAGTGCTGATCGGTGATAAAAAAGAGGGCGGTCGCTGTGAGCGTGACGAGCGAAGCAATCGCCGGCACAGCCTCTCCATCGTCCGCCGACGTCCCGGTGGAACCTAGCTCGATGGCGTTAGCCGCCGCTTCTCCAAGAAATTGCAGAGCCGCGAAAAAAAAGCGCGCCATGAACCCAATGAACACGCCTTTGGCCGTCTCAACGCCTGCCAACTTTGCTAAAACAGGCAAATCCGCCCAGCTCTGCCGCAGGCCTTCGAATTCCCCGATTGCCAGCGAGACCACAACGCTGGCGCCAAGGGAGAGCAAGAGACGAACCTGCATGGGCACTCTGGCGCTGCCATAGCCTGGAACCAGCATCAAACAGCTGCCGACGCGGCAAAAAACCAAGAATATAGAAAGAACCCAGCCCGGCAAGGCATCGAGTGCCGCGCCGGTCATGAGATGGAGCCGGCTTGACTGATGGGCATGCCGCGCGCGATTTCGAGGTGCGACAGCACCGGCAGATTCGGAAACATCCGCTCTGTCACCATGCGTACGTAGGGCCGGATATCGGGCCCTGCGACGAGGACGAAAACCTGCCCCCGGTCCATAAGATTGCGCACCGTCTTCGACAGCTCCACGTTGAACTGCTCGATCGAGGCCGGCTCGATGTCGAATTCAATCACTTCACCCTTAACATCCCTTCGCAGCGCCTGATGCAACGCGCTTTCCCAACGCTGCCCGAGCCGGAGGACCTTCAAGACGCCATCCTGAGCGAAATCCGCGCAAATCTGCTGAGCCATTCTTGCGCGGACATGCTCCGCGATTTGCTCGCTCCGATGGATATGAGGAGCTATCTCAGCAACGGCCTCCAAAATGAGGTGGAGGTTCCGGATTGACACTCTTTCGGCAAGAAGCCTGCGGAGAACCCCATGAAACCCGGAGTTCGATATGTTGGACGGGACAATCTCATCGAGCAATCGCTTATACTCCGGCTCCAGCCCGTCCACGAGCCTGCGAAAGTCCTTATACAAAAAAAGCTGAGCGAGATTGTTGCGGACCGTTTCCCCAAGATGGGTCAGCAAAACCGACATGATATCTACCGGCGTGAAGCCCTCGCTCCTCAGCGCGGCGGCGAAAACCTCCGGTGCCCATATCGCCTTCATCCCGAATGCCGGCTCCCTCGTCTCGTCGCCTGGAACGCTGGGCAAGGGCCCCTCTCCCGTTACAATAAGAACTTCCCCTATTCGCAATTCGCTACTTGCGGCAACCGCGCCATGAATCTTGATCTGGTAAGACTTGGGTTGCATGAAAATATCGTCGGAAAGTTTGATTTCCGGGATAATGAAGCCGTACTGCTGCGCAAATTTACGGCGCATCTTCGAAACACGGTGACCCAGCTCTGGATGAGCGGGCAGGAGGGCGCCTGCGATTTGTTTGCCAAGGCAGAGCTCGATGCCGGCCACCTTCAGCGATTCCTTGACGGAATGCTTCGCCTCCTCGTCGGCTTCCGCCCTAACACGCGCGGCGTTGGCTTCCTGGGTAGCGAGAAACTCTGCCTTCCGGCGCGGGACCGCATTGGAAATGAAGATCAAGGTTGCGGCTAGCAGCGCGAAAGGGAAGAAGGGCAGCCCCGGAGCCAATGCCAGCACCGACGAGACGATGCCTGCGACAAATAGGGCGCGGGGATAGTTCCCGAGCTGTCCCAACACGGCCTTCTCAGCAGAGCCGCGCGTGCCTCCTTTGGAGACTAGCAAGCCGGCCGCGAGCGAGACAATAAGTGCCGGGATCTGTGTGACGAGCCCATCGCCGACGGACAACTTCACAAACACGTCGGCGGCCGCGGTTGGCGACATATCGTGCCTCAGAACGCCGATGACCATTCCCCCGAACATATTGATGGCGGTTATGATCAAGCCCGCGATTGCATCCCCCCGTACAAATTTCGATGCGCCGTCCATGGCGCCGAAGAACGCGCTTTCCTCCTCAAGCTCGCGCCGGCGTCCCGTCGCCTCTTTTTCATTGATAATTCCCGCCGCCAGATCGGCGTCGATCGCCATCTGCTTGCCGGGAATGGCATCCAGTGTAAATCTGGCGCCGACTTCGGCTATTCTCGTGGCGCCCTTGGTTATGACCAAAAAATTTACAGTAATGAGGATTGAGAACACAATAATCCCAATAACAAAATCACCGCTCATGACAAAATTAGCAAACCCAGCGATGACATAGCCCGCCGCGGTATAGCCTTCAGCGCCATTTGAGAGAATGAGCCGCGTTGTCGCGATATTCAGCGAAAGGCGCAAGAGTGTTGCTATGAGCAAAATTGTTGGAAACGCAGAGAAATCGAGAGGCCGTTGGATCCATAGAGCGACCATCAAGATCAGGACCGCGAGCGCGATCGAGAGTGCTAGGCCCATGTCGATCACAGTCGCGGGCAGCGGTAGAAAGAGCACCGTAAGCATGAACAAAATGCCGGCCGCAAAGCCAACGTCTTGATTGCTCCGGTGCTGCGCCGAGGCCTGCGTTGCAGGAACAAGGGATGACGGCATGATTTACCTTCGCGGACGAACGATCTTGAAAGCCGCTGCTAGAACCAAAGCGCGAAAACGCCCGGCGGTCAGAAGCCGTGCTCGATATGCGAGAAGACTTGTTCGGAGAAGCCGTACAAAACGCTCCCGATAAAGGGTGCTGTGAACATTGCCGCCAGGAAGATGACGATAATTTTCGGGATAAAGGTCAGCGTGGCCTCTTGGATTTGTGTCAGCGCCTGAAGCAGTGAAATTACGAGCCCAACAACCATCGCCGCCGCTATGGATGGGCCGCTCGCCATGATAACGGCCCATATCGCGGAGCGTATCAGATCGAGGGCGTCTGCTTGATTCATTGTGTTTCTCCCGCAACTTACTAGGAAATCTGGATACCGCTGCCCAAACTGATCGTCTGGCCGTTCGACAAGACGGCTTGCGAGCCCGCCGCGGTGATTTGAATCGACGCGACTTGCCCGGAAACCGTGCCATCCGCCGAGGTCACAGTCTGGCCGACAAGCGATGGCGCCTGCGAAATGGACGTTTGGGTCAGCAAGGAACCAAGTATTGAGTTAGTGTTGACTTGCTGCTCGACAGTCGAGAAGGACGCGAGTTGTGAAACGAACGTTGTCGGGTCGGTTGGATTTGTCGGATCCTGGTTTTGCAGTTGCGCCACGAGAAGCTGCAAGAATTCGTTATAATTGACCGTATTATTAGTGCCAGTTGCGCTATTGGTGCTGCTTGAAGATGTTGCATTAGTGGTGCTATTAACGCTGGTGCCTGCGTTGACTGCCGAAATTGTCATTTTAGTGCTCCTGTTCTTCCCGATGCCGCGCCTTGCCAGCGCCTCGAAGAATCTCGTCCTCAATGGCAAAGCAGCCGCGCAAACTCTTAAGTGCTTCGTAATACCGCTTGGCGTCCACCAAACGCCGCGCCTCCGCCAGTGCGTTCTGCAATTCCGGCCTCCCGACGGCCGTGCTCAAGTTGAGGCAGGACGTATCGAATAGCTGTTTTGCCGCTACCGCATTGCCCGGATCGATCAGCATTGTTTGCACAATGAAATACAACTGTCTAAAGGGCGTCGTCGTCTGCTCCAGTTGCATGACGTGAGCCTCTAGGAGGAATGTCACATCGTTCAGGAACTCGATCGACACCTTGCGATCGACGCGAACGACCGCGCCGTTGATGAAGATCCGTTCGCCGGATTTCAGGCTAATGCTGAAGGGCTTGGTCATGACAGCCCATCTGCGATGGTCTGCGAAATCTCCTTCAACGCTTTGAAATCCTTTGCCTCTCCACGCTTGATCCGCTCCGCTTCTTTCAGCAGCCAGATCCCTATCGAAATGAGGTCCGCGCGCAGTTTTTTAGGCAACTGACTTTCGGAGTTCGCAAGGTGCAACAGGAAGAATTCCCAAAGCCGCCGTAAAAACAGAACAGCTTCCGCCGCTTCACGCGAACCGGGCCCCGCCTCTTCTGCGCGCTCCAGGAGCCGGATGGAATGAACGATTGCCGCGCGCTCGTTAGCGCGAACGGTTTGAGATGCACCTTCGAGAACTTCGCCATAAGAGTTTTGATACATTTCTATCTTTCCTCGCCGAGGCAGGCTACGGCGTTAAGCAGTGGATAAATAATTGACGAGACCAAGCTTTGCGATCTGATTGGTCAGACCGTACGCTGTCTCGAGCTGAGTTGTGAGATCGGTCAACGCCGTTGCCGCCTGATAAGGGTCCACGCCCTCGAGCTGGCTCACCCAATTATTGACCGCCGTCGACTGCGTTTGCAGCTGGCTGTTCGCGTTCGTGAGCTGCGACTGCGAGATGCCGAGCGTCGTTTGCATGCCGCTAATGCCCCCCAGCGCCGCGTTGGCCTGATCCAGCGCGCTTGTTACGACCGCCTGCTGGGCCGAGGGATTGAGATTATTGATGCCAAGATCGGCGATGCTTGTGTAGGCGCTGGCAAGCTGGCTGAACGCACTTTGATTGGCACTCACGGTCGTGGGCACGCTTTCCCCGGGCGATATGACCGCGGCCGTTTCCGTACCAGACGCCTGAGACCAATTGGCGCTCCAGGATGGATCGCTGAAAAGATTGGCAAAGGGGCCAGATAGAAAGGACTGCATGCTGGCGGCCGGAACGGAGCTGGCTTGCGAGTTCGATTGTGTGAAGCCAAAGGCGGCCTGAAAGGCTGCGGCTGTCGCTGCCTGCGGCGCCCCCGAATAGTCTGCCATGGGCGCCACGGAGCTATTCGCCCCTCCGAAAACGTAAACGCCGGCCGAAGTGGTATTCAGATCGGACGTTAACGAACCAAGTAAAGCCTGCGCCTGAGTTTGAAGCGTGCTCACATCCCCCGAGCCTTGCGCGGTTATGAGCTGGTTCACAAAATTCTGTGCATCGGACGAAATCGCGCTCAGCGCGTTCTGCGATACGCTGAGCGTCGTCTGAGCGATGGTATTGGCGCTTTGGTAGTTCGCCAGAGTGCTGGCCTGACTGCGAAGCGATTCGTCGAGCCCAATTTGGCTTCCCAGGCTTTGGACTGGGTCCGCAAGCAAACCGGTGGTTTGCTCCGTCTCGGCCTGAGTGAGCTGCGTTTGCAAATTGACAACAGCGTTCCGCGGCGCCGCAAACAAAGAATAGGTCGATACCGAATTAATCATTTGCAGCTCATCCCGTTATACCGCTGCGAATAAGCTCGAGTAGAGCGTGTTGACGGTGTTCATCAATTTTGCAGAAGCCTGGTAGGATTGCTCCAATGCGAGCATGTTGCTCAGCTCATTGTCCAAGTTTACCCCGGTCGCGTTGGAGAGGGCTGTGGAGGCAGTGTTTTGCACAGCGGCGCTGTAGCTGGCCGCCGTCGAGGCTTGGCTGACCTGCGCTCCGAGCCATGAGGCAGATGACGATGCATAATCCGTGACGCTGGCCTGGCTGCCAGCCCCGGCGCTAGGATCGAACGCAAGAGGCTGCGAAAGGTTCGATATGAGCTGGTTTAGACGGGCGGTATAACCGGTTTGCCCCGGCACCGGGTTGTAGACGTACGGAGCTGCGCCGTTGCTCGATATGCCGCCGTCCCGCAGCAAAGCAGGGTTGCCTGTGGTGGGATTTACGGCAGCCGCGACCTGGATCGTAGCCGCGAGACCTGGTGTCACGGTTCCCGCGGGAGGTACCGTGAGGCTGCCGCCATTGGTAAGAAGACCGGCCTGTGGCGGCTGTGTTGGCGACGCGCTTTGATCGGTTTCCTGAAAATCGGTGATCAATCCGCCTGCAATCTGGTCGAGCTGGGATTGATAGGTGGGTGCAATATTATCGCGGATCGAAACCAGGCCGGAAAGCGACCCGCTCTGAATGGAGAATGGCGATCCCTTAACCGTAACCGGAACCCCGTCCACATAAACAGCGTTGCCCTGCGTGGGGGCGCTAAATGCCGGCGTGGGCGTGAATGTGACCGGCATGGCGGTCTGATCGAACAGCGTGAGGCCGCTATCGGTAAAGACCTCAACATCGTTATTGGCCCCCGTGACCGTTGTGATCCCGATCTGGCTCGAGAGCTGCTGGAGCAAGCCATCGCGCCGATCGAGCGCATCGGTAACGTCGGCGCCGCTTTGCGTGCCATTCACGATGGCCTGATTGACCTGAGCGAATTGGTTGAGGACGCTATTTATTGTGCCGACCGAGCTGGCAATACCGGCATCGGCTTGCTCTCTAACATTTTGAACGGTTGCGCTGGCGCTATTGAGCCCGCTCGTCAGGTTGCTGGCCGCCGTTACAGCGGCTTGCGCACTGGCGGTATTTTGCGGCGCATCGGCGTAATTTTGCAGCGCATCCGTCAACTGTCCTAGAAGCGCGGTTGGAGATGCCGCATCGCTCGACGAAGTCCCGAGCGTGCTCTGCAGCTGGGTCAAAGCATCGGAAATTGCCGATTGCTGCGCCTGATTTGAATTCGCCGTAAGAAGGCTGGCCGTAAGAGCCGCATTGGAGGACCGGGAGATCGAGGTGACCGTCGCCAAGCCATTGACGGTGACGACATTCGCGATCTTCCGCGAAGCGTATGGATTGCTCTGATTGGCGATATTGCGGGATGCGACGGAGATCTGCGTCGAAGCGACAGACAGCCCAGCTATAACGCCATTCAATGCGGAGTTGAGGGTCATCGCTTGCTTTCACCGTTGCACTTAGCGATCCAGGCCGATGAGCACCTGCAAAAGCTGGGAACCTGTTTGGAATACTTTCGAGTTTGCTTGATAGTTATTCTGCGCGGCGATCATCGTTGTAAGCTCCGAGGAAAGATCGACCGTCGAGCCTTCGAGCGCGCTGGATTGAATTGTCCCAAGACCAGCTTTTCCGGCCGTTCCGATCTGAGCGGCTCCCGAATTGAGGCTCGGGACGAAAGCATTTCCAGATATGACCGTCATATTGTCCGGGCTGCTAACGGTCGCGAGCGGGACCGTGAAGGCCGGAACGGAAGTTCCATTCTGATAGAGTGCAGACACGGTGCCATTGCTACCGATGTTGACACTGGTGACTGGGCTCGCCGCGTTGCCATTCGTAGAGGCACTCAAAACTGTGTAACTCGTTGCCAGTTGAGTCGTCTGCGACATATCAAGCGTCATCGCCGATCCGTTGGGGATCGGGACACTGATGGACGTAGGGCTCGTGCTCGCGAGCGCTCCGGTGGTTGGATTGAAACTCAGTGTCGTCTTCGCCAGAGGACCGCTCGAATAAGGGAACCCGCCGTTGGTGGCGTCCGCGGCGTTGTAGACGTCGACCTCCCAGTTATTTCCGCCAGTATTCGTGGTGTAAACGTTGAGAGTGACCTGATTGCCAAGATTATCGTAGGCGACCATCGACGTTTCGGCCGTGGGTGTCGCCGTTGCCAAATTGGCCGAAGGCAGATCCGCCGCAGTGGTGACAGGCGTGGAGTTCGAGGGCAGATTGAGATAGAGCTGACCCGAGGTCGTGGGGCTCGCCGTGAGCGCGAGGGCGTTCAGATTGACGGGCACCAGCCCGCTGAAACCGTTTGCTACACCGGTGGTGCCCAACGCATAGCCAAGCAGCGTATAGCCTGCGGCATTGACAAGGTTGCCGCTGCTGTTCTCCACGAAGGAACCGGCGCGTGTCAGCACAGGCTGGCCGCTGGGGCCTTGCACGACGAAGAAGCCATTCCCCTGGATCGCAAGGTCGGTGGGGCTCGTCGTGGACGCGATCGCCCCCTGCGCGCCGATCTCGACAGTGGTATCGGCTTTCACGCTCCCGGATTGATAATCCGCTACTCCGGTGTCCAAAACGAGGGACGAGAATTGCGTCGACGCATCCTTGTAACCGGTGGTGCCGACATTAGCGATGTTGTTGGCAACGTTACTGAGCAGCGTGGACTGCGCAGACATTCCAGACACACTCGTCGTCATCATTCCGTAGAGGCTCATGCCGCGTTCTCTCAACCTCAATTTGATTCTGGTTGTAGAGTTACCGCTAGCGCCTTGCGCGGGACTGACGGCCGGCGAGAGCGGCGGCGTCTTCTGCGCCATGTACGGTGGAGCCGGAGGCCTACCACCAGCTGCGCGCATGCGGGACAGAAGCTATGAGCGCCAGGTTATATTGGGAGGCCGGCAGTCCTCTAAGCTCGTCTCAGAAATAAAGTTACTCAAGCCGGTCGCGTTAATCAGAGTGCTGATTATGATGACAATGTGTGCGATATTCTCATAATACATTCTTAGATTGTTTTTCTATTGTTATACACAAACCTTTACTTTCTACCGTTCGAGCATAAAGCTTGCTAAACGTCGACGCAATTAACGCGCCTGTGCGCCGGTTGACGTTATATTCGTACTCCGTCGTGCTCAGAGATACTTCGTGCCATGTTATATTTTGCTCGTTAATCGTAACCTCGTCCGATGCCTTATGTCCGTTTCGCACTACACCTCTATCGTTAATTTGTAGATCAAATTTACCGCCGCGATCCCACGCGCAAGTAAACAATATTTCTTCCGCTCCCGCCTGTCCCGCAGAAATCGCGAACGCGATTCCTATTGCCGGCAAAAGTGGTTTGTGCATATGCGCCTCTTCCGTTAACGTTAAGGAGACACGCTGGGGCGGTCACCATCAACAATCCTTGGTATAATCCTCCGGAAAGTATTTTTCTTCGACAATAACCGAGGCAAAAAGTTCGTTGAGCTTGCGCTTGAGTGCGGCACGTTTGTCGTTCTCCTTGTAAACGCTCCGCGCCAGCGCGACGAAATCCGGGCCGAAATCGCCCAGCCGCTCGCATCTTCGAATGGAATCCTCGATGTCCCAGAGCGCGAGATTAGTCCGCTTAAGCTCTGCGGCAAGGCTATCGAGATGCGCGCCGGAAAGCCCACGGCTCTTTCTCAAGCCGTCGAGTAGGGATAGCTCGCGCTCCACATTCGCAAGTTTCCGCGGATCGGGAATGCGCTCCGCCTTGATTTCCAGAATTGTGAGTTTGTCGACCAACTCTCCAATGGCCGCGGGAATGAGAAGCGGGGCGGCTGCAGGCTTCGCCTCCCCGTCAGCGGTCAAGGTTTCCACCGCTTTCGCCATTGCACCGAAAACCCCGCTCCAGTCGCCCCTGACGCTCTGCCGGAACAGCCGCATCGTGGGATACCAAGGCGAATCACTCCGGCCAAGCATCCAGCGCCATTCGGGAACATGCTTCAAGGCGACAAAGACCGGCCTCCCCATGGCGCCAGCCAAATGCGCAACCGATGTATCGACCGAGACGATGAGATCGAGATTGGCCATGACCGCAGCCGTGTCGAGAAAGGCATGGGGACCGGAATCGAAATCTTCGCCCAGGGTTTCCAACATCACCCCAGAGCTTGCGATCTGCCCGGTGCCAAATCCCTTCTGAAGGCTGATGAGCCGGACATTTGGAAGCCTGGCGAGCGGGGCGAAAGCGGCAAGCGGGGCCGCGCGTGCCATATCGACTTTAGGATCGGGGTTTCCCTGCCAGGCGACGCCGATCTTGAACCCCTGGCTTCCGAGGCGCGCCGCCCATCTTGCGGTCAAAACGGGCTCGGCCTCAATGTAGAGAACGCGCGCGGGGATTGTTTCCAAGCGGGTTTTGAAGGCTCGAGGCAAGCTAAAAAGGTGCGCCTGATAATCGAAGCGATCGCCATGCCCGGTTTCGGTGACAAGGCGCACGCCGGGCACATTTTTGAGAAGCGCAACCATTCGCGCCCGGCATTTGAACGTCACATCGGCGCCCAAACCGGCAAGCATCGGAAAATACCGGGCAAGCATGACGATATCGCCATGGGCTGCCTCGTCGAGAACGAGGAGCTTCTTGCCGTCGATAGCCTCCCCATTCCAGACGGGCCAAAGCGCATTCGCGCCGGCCTTGCATTCATCTCCGGCAAGTTTTCGATATTCATAGCCCTCCCAGCCCCGCTCGAATTCGCCCAGAAGCAGCTGCAAAGCACCGAGATTGGAGTGTCCTTCCACGAGCCCGGGGTCCGAGGCGAGTGAGCGTTCGAAGTCCGCCAGCGCCTCGTCAATACGGCCCAGCTCCTGCAACGCCAAGCCTCGCCCGCATAGCGCGGTCGCTGAAGCGGGATCGGCTTCGAGAGCACTTGTGAAAGATAGAAGCGCCTCTTCGATGCGAGCGCTCTTGAACTCGACGATGCCGCGTCCTAGTAACGCTTCCACGCATCGGGGGTTTTTCGCCAGCGCCTCATCGAACATCGCCGCGGCTTCCGCAAGCCGTCCCAGCTGGCGAAGCGTGGCTCCCCTGTTGCACAACGCGCCTAGGTCGTTGGAATTGAGAGCAAGCGCTTCGTCGAAGGCGGCCAGCGCTTCGGCGGCGCGTCCCTGCCCGAACAGGATATTGCCGCGGAGAAACAGAGTCTTGAACTCCGGCGGAGCCTCGATCGGAAGTTTTTCGCAAACCGCGAGAGCCTCCTCAAGGCGGCCAAGTTTTTGCAAAGCCGTAGCCGCTCCATAAAGCGCCAAGCCGTAGCCTGGAACGCGTTCCAGGGCCTCCCTAAAATAATCGTAAGCTTCGGCCTGCTCGCCGCACGCGGCCAAGATCACGCCGCAATTGTACCAGGAGGTGGCGTCCGCCGGGTTGACAGCCGCAAGCTGGCGGCAGGCTTGCAGGGCGTCTCTATCGTGACCGAGGCCGTGCAAAACGAGCGCCTTGGCCAACAGTGCCGGCAGATAGTCCGGAGCACCCTCCAGGGACCGTTCGTAGCAGTCTAATGCTTCTGTCTTCCGGCCGGCGCGTTCGAAGGCGGAGCCAAGATTATGAAGGCTTCCCGCACTGGCCGGATGAAACCGGAACAGGGCTTCGTAGGCGGCAATCGCTTCGTCGAAACGCCCGGCGCGCTGCAATATCCGCGCCCGCCCTTCAAGCGCCTCTGAGTAGTTCGGTTTCAACTGTAGTGCGCGATCGTAAAAAGGAAGGGCCGATCCGTCCTGCCCTATATTAACGTGAATGAGCCCAGCCAGATAGCAGGCGAAGCTGTGATCGCGAGTCACTGGGCAGGCGGAGAGACAGGCCAGCGCACGATCCGTTTTACCCGCACGAAGAAACGTCAGCGCCTGGCCCAGGATGCTCTCGATATCCGGCTTCAAGAGCTCATCGGACTCGGCATAAACGCTGGTCATCGGACCTCCGGGGTGCGCTCTTCCAAGCAGACATTCCTTGAACCGGGACGGCTAACTAACCCGGGTTAAGGCCTACGATGTTCCTTTTCCCCGGCTGCCTTGTTTTTGGAGGAGGGGCTTGGGCGTGACTCGCTTTTTGGAGGCTCCGCCTAGCCCGGACTAAACTGGAAGAAGCTCGCCCGAGGCTGACCTTGCGGCCTCGGGCGAGCTTCTTCCAGTTTAGTCCGGACCGCGCAAGACGAGCGGGCCGCTGTTAACGCCTTGGCGGGAATCGACGCAGCGGTCACGCAAACCCGCCCAGGCCAGCGAACGCCTGCTTAGGCGGGACGCGGATTTTCGCTCCGGGTTATCGTTTTGAGCATAGCGTCGAGCGTCTCTCCATGCCGGACCTCATCCGGCGCCTGGGTGAGGAATGCGTAAAGATGCGGTACGATATACATAGCCCTGTCCAGCTCAAGATCGTTGTTCGGCTTGTATCCGCCGATTAGGCGAATGTCGCGCGTCTCTTCGTATTTCGCGATGAGCTTCCTGAGATCGCTCACCGCAGCGCGTTGGCTTGGATTCCACACGCGCATTGCAAGCCTGGAAACCGAGCCAAGAATGTCGATTGCCGGGAAGCGTCCCTGATCCGCTATTGCCCGGCCAAGCACAATATGTCCATCGAGAATACCTCTCAAGGTGTCAGCGACAGGATCGTTTTGGTCGTCACCCTCGACCAGGACCGAGAATATGCCCGTGATCGATCCTCCGTGCACATCGGAGCCGGCCCGCTCGAGCAGCTTCGGCAGATCGGTAAAAACGCTTGGGGGGAAGCCTCTGGAAACGGGCGGCTCACCCGCGGCGAGAGCGATTTCGCGGGCTGCCTGAGCGTAACGGGTGATGGAATCGAAAATCAGCAAAACCCGCTGGCCCTTATCTCTGAGATATTCGGCAACGCCGAGCGAGGTTTTTGCTGCAAGCCGCCGCATCATTGGGCTTTCGTCGCTCGTGGAAACGACCACTATCGCGTTGCCCATGCCGCCAGCGATTGCGTCGTCCACAAACTCCCTGACTTCGCGTCCGCGCTCTCCGATGGCCGCGAAAACGGTCGCATCGAATTCGTTGCCCTTCGCGAGCATCGAAAGCAATGTCGATTTGCCGACCCCCGAGCCGGCAAAAACCCCGATCCGCTGGCCGGCGCATAGGGGGGTGAACACATCGATCGCCCGCACGCCCGTGCAAACCGGCTCTCTCAGCCGCTCACGATGGTAGGCGGAGGGAGGCACGCGGTCGAGTGCCACGGCATGCGTCCCCTTGACGAGGGGCGGGCCGCCGTCCACCGGCTGAGCCAGGGCGTTGATCACGCGGCCTTTCCATGATTCGTCAGGGCGGAACTCAAGCGCTGGCGTAACCCTGGCTCTGGCGCCTATGGCCGCTCTCAGCCTGTCCTCGAATGTCCGGACTGAAATCGTTTTGCTGTCGATCCGGATCGCCTCGCCAATTTGATCGCCCGACTCTGTCTCGATCGCAATCCAATCGCCGAGCTTGGTGAATTTCGACAGCCCTACAATCCGCACATGGCTTGCGGTCAGTTCCGACACGCTGCCCCAAATGTGCGTCAAAAGATGGGGTGTGGCCTCTTCTAGGCAACCCGCCAATTTCTCAAGCGCGTTCTGACCCCGGCATTCAAGCTCGCGCGAGACCTTGAGCGCCTGGGGCCCAGCATCTGCCGTCAAGATGACGACCCCAGCGTTTGAATGGCATTCTTAAAGCTCGTTTCAGCCGCTTGTACCGCGGCGCTTACGCCTTCGAAAGCGCGCTGCACGTAAATGAGACGGGTCATCTCCGAAATCGGATCGGCATTCGACTGTTCCACAAAGCCCTGGATGAATCCGTTGGCCGAGAAGTCTGTAACCGGTGTTCCGGGAACGCTGGAGGTGACGCCTCCCGTCACGCGAGAGAGCTGGGCATTCGCGTCAAGCGTAAACAGGCCAATGATCCCGGCCGGCTTTCCCCCTTGAATGATCGTGCCGTTCGATCCGATTTCGGGCAGGCCGCCGTTAGGATCGAGTTGGATCGGTGCGCCGCCCGCATCGAGCAGCGGCGCGCCGCTCGAAGAAACCAAATTGCCAGCCGCGTCCATTTGCAAACGGCCATCCCGCGTGTACGCCTGACCTTGCGGCGTGGCGACAGAAAGCCAGCCCTCGCCTTTCACCGCCAAATCCAAAGCGTTGCCGGTTTTTACGACCGCGCCGGCCGTACGCTTTATCACGTCGCTTCCGGAGGACACAAAAGCCACCTGAGGCTCGCTGGCGTTGGAAAGCACGCTGTCGAACTTGACCTCGCCGGCCCGGTAGCCCGCGGTCGACCCGTTAGCCACGTTTTGCGCGATGGTATCGAGACGGTTCTGAAGGGCAACCTGGGCCGAAAGTGCGACATAGAGCGTCGATTGCATCTAATCTCTCCAGCTGACGCCGGAACCTCCCAGAATTGCAAAGGCTCGTGGCAGTTAAGCCGATGCACCAGCAAGCGCCCGGTCGATCTTTTCTTTCAAAACTGGAGCCGTGAATGGCTTAACCAAGTATTCGTTGGCGCCACATTGCTGCGCTGCCTTCACGTTGTCCTGACGGGATTCGGCGGTTACAAGTATAAAAGGCGTTTTTGCTGTCGCCTTGGAAGCTCTAACATGTTGAAGCAGCTCGAACCCTGTCATCGGCTCCATATTCCAGTCAGAAATGATTAGGCTGTATTGCTTTTGCTGAATCATTTCCAGAGCCATCTGACCGTTGGATGCTTCATCGACGTTCTCATAGCCAAGTTGCTTTAAAAGCTTACGAACGATGCGAACCATTGTGTTGAAAT
The DNA here is from genome assembly GCA_052145435.1 of Rhodomicrobium sp. Classification (GTDB taxonomy): domain Bacteria; phylum Pseudomonadota; class Alphaproteobacteria; order Rhizobiales; family Rhodomicrobiaceae; genus Rhodomicrobium. The sequence goes on from JBKQOR010000213.1 coordinate 22,866, forward strand.
CGTCGACAATGAGAATTTTAAGATTTGCAGTCATCGGGTTCCGATCTCCCTGAAATGCGTTGTGCACGAAGAGTCACGGCAAGCGAATTTCAACGCGATCCATAATTCCCACGCCCCGCATTGCCCCGTTCACGTTTGCTTTAGGGAACTTGCGCGGAACTGTTTGCACCGCGGTGCGGCTTGCCCGCAGGCCGGGGTTCGGATCTTTGAAGCTCGCCGGCACAAAACGCGGAGCTGGCGCTCGTCCAAGCACCGAACCCGCTTTCCACGAGCCGGGCAATCACCCTGCACACGTAATGTTTTTGAGCGGGATCGTTGTTCTTGCCTGCATTGTAACGCGCCACGGCCATGGTCCAGCTCCCTTCCCGAGATTTTAACTGACTCAAAAACCGGGCTGCATAATCGACATTCTTGTGCGGGTCGAGCATATCGTCGACAGAGGAAAAATTGTTGCCGTGGAAATAGTAATTAAGCTGCATACAGCCTACATCTATAAGCTTCATGCCGCCAGCTTTCGCGGCATTAAAGCGCTCGATTGCTTGCGCCTTATTCAAAGAATAAATAGTTTTACCCTGGAGATTGAGCGCATATGCGTGAAGGCTGCCGTCGATCCCCGTCTCGGTTAATCCTACCGCGAAGAGAATACCAAGCGGAATCTGGTACTTATTCGCTGCACGGGTCATTTCCCTTTCGCAAAGGTTCGCCGTCTGCCCAGCCAAGGAAACGGTGCTAAATATAGAGAGAGCGATCGTTATTATCGTTCCCAAAGCGCCCATATCCGCTTTCCCTCCGATCGCGACGCTTGTTTGCCGGACTGCCGTCTTCTGCTTGAGCGCCAGCCTGCCCGCCACCGCTCCCTGAATTGGGCATACTGGATGTGTTTTGTCCGTTCGGGGCTGCCTGGCCCGCTGCGTCCGCCAAGGGGGCCTGCTGGGGCGAGACGTGCACGGAGAGATTGCCGACCGTGTAGCCCGCCGATCGCAGCAGCTCTGTCAGGGCGCTGTCGTCTTGACGAAGGAGCTGAGCTGTGCCCGCGTCGCTCACCTCGAGTTTTACTCCAAGCCGATCGTTCTTGAGCGAAAGCGTTACGGCAACCGTTCCAAACTCCGCCGGATCGAGGGTGATCGTCACGCTCTTCAATGGCTGACACCCGTCGAGAGCGGATGAGTCGTCCTGTATCGCGGGCGGGCTTTCCACAGCCGCCGGCAAGGCAGTTTCGATCGCTTCGAAGACTTGCTGCACCGGAGGTAGCGGTGGCTGGCCTGGAGCCGGAACGGTTATACCGGCGCTTGCTTCCGAGGGTTGCGCGGCCTTCGCAGCTGCTGTTACAGGCGCCTCGGGAACGAAACTATCGTGACGGGCCGGGCTTACGCGAGCGTTCGAAGCGCCGGGTGCGCCAGACTTCTCTGCCGTGCAAACGCTGTCTGGCCCCAAATCTGCCTGCTCTACCGTTTGCGCAAATTTGGAATTCGATAGTGTCTCAGGTGCGAAATACCTTCGCACGTCTGTAACGGTGAAACTGGCGGCGCCGGCGTTTGCGGCAGCGCCTGGTGCGCGAGCATCAGCCTTGGAGGCGCCATCCGGCGCCGTCTCCGTCCGCCCCAGGCTTTGTGCCAATTTGAAACGTGGCGGCATGTCCGGCGCAATATACGCCTGAACGCCGGCGGCAGCGAAACCGGCAGCGCCGTTCGCGCATATCTGGGCCTTAGAGAAGTGGGTCTGCGGCGTGGCCCCGGCGCCTTCGTCCGCGCTCCCCGCTTTCGCATCGCCAACTGAAGGAAAATTTTGCCGGGCCGAAGAAAGCGGCCCGCGATCGCTTTTTGCGCCCTCGGAAGCCGTGGACAGAGGCGCAGCCTGAACCGCCGGAAACGTTGCAAGCTCTCGAATAGCGGCTGTCTGTGACTGCGTTGCCGGCTGTGCAGCCGTGCCGGCAGGCTCCGTGGAGCTTTTGCTGGCAGGCGTGTCCACCGCTTCGCCCGTGCTGAACTTCGCGCGCCCGGCCCCTTGGCGGGCTATTCCATATAAGGCACCGGCCGTGCCTCCCGAGGCATCCCTTTCGCGAACGGCACTGCTTTCATCGCGGCCAGTTTCGCCGAGCCAGCCGGCGAATCGATCCTCGTCATTCGCGGCCTGCTTTTTTATCGCCTTTTCAGGCGCTTGGGGAAGGGGTCCAACAGCGAACCTGGGAAGAACTGCGAGAGTCTGAGCCATCACTTCGCTTTATTTAGGATAGCGTCTGCATTCGTTAGGGCCTGCTTCGCAGAGTCTTCCTGGCCGCTTGCCGGAAACACGCGATTTCCTTTCGATGGACCGGCTGAAACACCTAGCTTAAGCTGACTTAACGGCATTGGGGTTTCGCGAAGCTTGATGGCAAGCGCGAGCGAAGCGCGAAGCAACTCCTGGTCTTCCCATTTGAGCTTGGCATTCTCCACAGAACGCAATGTTTCCAGGCCCTTAGGAAACTTGTCCGTGACGATGAGCGCGGAACCTGAATATAAGAGGAGACGCTGCCGGTCTGCACTATCTTCGGCAACCAGAGGCAAGGCTGTGTCCGCGGCCGAGATTGCCAGATCGACTTTACCCAAAATCACGGCCTGCCCGGCGAGACTCGTCAAAAAGCAGGTTAGACAGCGGCCCCATCCATCGGGCATGGCGTTCAAAATGTCGTTCAAAATTTGTACACCGCCAGCACCAGGAAATCGCGCGATGTGGAACGCAATCTGCGCCTCGAAACGTGCTTCGTAAACCGACTGCTGAAAGCGGCGCAAATAAGTAATCGCCGCTTTCGAGAATGTTGCTGAGTCGCCAGTCTTGGCAGCGAGAACAGTTGTTTGCCGCAAAGCCGCTTCTTCAACAAGCGTACCGGGAAGAAGCAGGCCCGCGGTTTCGAAATAGCCTAAAGCGCGTTTTGGATTAAGCCGTGCCGAGAGCAGAGCCTGAGCGAGGCTCAGATGGCCTCCTCTCATGGGGTTGAGGCTAGCGGCATCGAGGGGGAGCAACTTAGCCTCGGCTTCCGAGGTTCTGCCCTCGCCATAAGCTATGATACCGTCGAAAAGCTTCTTCTCTTTGCTATTAGGCTCAAGGCCCTCCCCAAAGGGACTTAAAATCGCGGCGTCGCCGCCGCTTAAGACAAAGATCTCCGCCAACTCCCTAATCGGTTGACCGTGCCAGCCGGACGAATCGGCATCGCGCAAGTAGTTTCGATACTGTTCGCGTATTTGCTGCAACTCCACGCCGGGCGAAGAAAGAGTCCGGCGTGCAATACTGTCGTATTGCTGAGCAATGACCCGAATATTCCTTATCAGCGTCGCCTCGCCATTAGCGGCGCTGGCGCTGGCGGTGGAAGGTAGCAACAAAAACACCGCGAAAATTGTCGCCGCCGCCAATCTCATCAGGTTTCAGCGCCTTTTATCAGAATCTCAATGCGGCGGTTCTCTGGAGCCCGAGGATCTGTCTTATTCTTTAGGCTACGGTCGGCGTAACCTTCGAGTGCCAAGAACCGCGTTTCGTCGACCCTACCTCTCAAAAGCATGAAATAGGTCATGTTGGCGCGGTTTACCGAAAGACGCCAATTGCCATGCCGGTCCCCAGCGAACGGCCGTCCATCCGTATGCCCCCTGATAACGATCTCGCCTGGATATTTATTGATGAGGTTTCCCATCCTTTCCAAGACGAGCACCAGCTGGGGCGACGGCTCGGCTGAGGCGATCTTGAACATGCTAAAATTCATATCGTCGGTTATGCTAATAAGAACTCCTTCATTCGTTGCCTTGGTTGAGACGTTCGGCCTGAATTGCTGCGGTAACGCCTCGACCAAACGAGCGAGTTCCTTGTCCAGGTGAGCAGCCGCTACCTGGTTCTCGCCGGACGCCGGCTCTCTCTTAGGGTTCGGACGCTTCTCCTCTTGAGCGGGTTCAGCCTCGGCCTTTGCAGGCGCTACGGCGCGGCCGGCTTGCAAGCCATCCTGCTCCGCGGATCCAGTCATACGATTGAGCGACTGATTCATAATTGCATCTGTCGCAAACGGATCGTGAGACGAGCCGCCCGCGACGAGGGTACCGGAGTTCGCCTGCGACATAGCGGCCGCCATTGAACTCTCTGCCTGCGAAGCCAATTGCGTAAGCGCACTAAAAGGATTTCGGAGGAGATTCTCTTCTTCGGCCTGACGCTGGGTGCTGCTAGGTTTCCCCCCGGTTTTACCGCTATTTTTCTCCAACTTGCCCGGGGCCGCGCCCTCATCGTCAGCGCCGCTTTTCCGATTGTCGTGAATGCCTTTGGCGGGGGGAGAGCGATCGTTTAACTTAACGGGATTGAAATAGCTGGCTAATTGCGTAATCGTCTCCTTGGAGGCGGAGTTGATAAGCCACATGACCAGGAAGAAAGTCATCATCGCCGTCATAAAATCGGCATAAGCAATTTTCCAGACTCCCCCATGACGGCCTTCGGCTTCCGCGTACAATCTCTTTTTTATAATAAATTTTGCGCTCTCGTGGCCGTTACTCTTCTTATTCTTGAACATGACTATTTACTCCTATACGCGCGAACCATTCCCCTAATCGTGTTTCGATAACGGTTTTGTTCGCAAAGACCATGACTTCAGGTTTTTCTGCCACTAACACCGTTACAGCGACGTGCGGAGGAATCCGCTTGCGTAGCTCGGACACCAAATCTGCCGGCCCTGAAATCTTAAGATGTATCGCATCCTCCTGTGAAAGTAGCTTTTCAATCTCGATTGCAAGTTTAGCTAAAGCTTCGTCCGCGAGCTTCGCCGCAACGAACGGCCGGAGTATTCGCGCAGCAGCATCCGCAATATCCGCTTTGATACCGGCCGCCGCGCGCTCGATCTCGCGCGCGAGCGAGGCGCCTTCCGTCTCCGACCAGTCTTTTCTCGCGGCTTCGATCCAGAGCTTGCATTCCTCTTCTCGACTTGCGACTGCGGCGTCACAGCTCGTCTTCGCCTGCTGCATCCCTTCCCTAAAGCCTTCTTGAAACCAAACATCGCTGGCCGCCTTAATGTCGAGCCGGTTTGGATCACCTGAAACTCCGCCGCTTTCCCGGCTTTTGCGATCGAGGTAATAGGCGATGGGGATTGCTTCCATGTCAGCTTTCCTTCATCCATTCTCTCAAAATTGCAGCCGCTTGTTCCTCGTTCTCGTTAACCGCTTTTTCAACCTGGTTCAGGGGAGAAGGCTTCTTCAGACTTGGAGGAGCGGCGCCCAGCGCTTGAATCTTTTCTAATTCTAGCGCGGGCTCGCCGGACTCTATCGCCAGCGTAGATTTAGCGTCCGCTGCCAGTTGAGGCATTGGCAGGGCATATTCGAGCCTTTTGCTTTCGAGAATGAGGCGCAACGCGGGACGGAGGCCCAGAGATACGAAGATCATTGTAGACAGAAGAATAGCAGCAGCCGTTATGTAGCTTCCGGCTTGGCTCAGGAATTGCTCCCAGAAAGCGGGAGCAGGAACCGGCTCGATCTCGCTGCCGCTCGCGAAGTCTACCGCGGCGACAGTAACCTTGTCGCCCCGCGCGGGTTGAAGTCCAGCGGCGGAAGCGGCCAGCCTTTCTATTGACTTGATCTGCTCTTCGACAGAATAACCCGGTTTATTCTCTCCGGCGGTGATAAGATGCTTGCGATTGACCACAACCGCCACAGCAATATTTTCAATTTTGTACCCATCGCTGACGGTGGTGATGGTTTTCGAGCTAACCTCGAAATTAGTGGTTTCTTCTTTCCGCTCGGTGGTACGGCGCGATTGATCCGCCGGTTTGGCCACCGCCTGGTCGTTGGGGATGTTCTGCTCGACGCTGACATTCCATTTGGTATTGTTATTTTGGGAGTTTCCGCTCTCTTTGATCGTTCGCGTGGAACGCTCGACTTTAGAGTCGGGGTCGAAGGCCGTCTCGTTGATTTGCTTCTTGTCCAGATTGAGCCGGGCAGTCACGCTCGTCTCGAAATTACCTAGTCCCAAGAATGGGATAAGCGTTTTTCGCACGTTCTCGGAAATCTCCTGGCTTACTTGCTTCTCCAGGTCGAGCATTTTTCCACTCGCGGCCTCGGAAATCTCGCCGCCCGCTGCGAGGATGACTCCATCGGTGGTAAGAACGGCGACTTGCTCGGGCACCATCCCAGGCACCGCGGCGGAGACAAGCTGGCGGATGGCGGCGGCGGAAGGCATTTCGCGCGAATCCGTGCGGATGAGGACCGAGGCCGAGGTAGGCTGCGGCGCGTGCCGGAAAGAACCGGGATCCGGTAAGACAATGTGCACGCGCGCGGCTTTGACGCCACGCATAGCCTGAATGGTGCGCGCAATTTCGCCCTCCAGCGCTCTTAAACGGGTGATGTTTTGCATAAACGAGGTGAGGCCCATGGAACCCAGCTTATCGAAGAGCTCGTATCCGGCCGTGGAGCTGTTAGGGAGACCCCTTTCGGCCAAAAGCATCCTTGCTTTCGCCGCCTCGCCGCGCTTCACGAAGACTTTGGTCGCTTCGGCATTAACATCGAAAGAGACGCCCGCTTCGCGAAGCACCGCGCCAATCCGGGTCACCTCCGCAGGAGCGAGCCCCACATACAGGACCTCGAGGTCCGGCCTGCTGAGATAATAGCTGCCAAAGCCGACGAATGAGAATATCGCCAGACCCACGGCGGCCAGCGCTGCCAGGCGCCGCGGCCCAAGGCCGATTAGGCTTATCCAGAGCCGTTCCAGTTGATCGTTACCCGCCATAAACTCCCCCTCCGATTCCCGAAGGGGATCATTTGCTGCCCGCCTTGCGCGTGGCAGGAGTGCCTGCAGGTTGTGCCCATCCCGCGCGGAAGCGATGTTTCCGGAGCGGCCGCAATATCGCCCGCGGCGGGCGGCCGCTATCGCAGCAGCGCCATTATGGTGCCGTCCAAATAAGCGCCATTTGCGTATATCGAGCGCTTCAGTACCCCCTCCCGCTGAAAACCGGCCTTCTCGTAAGCGCACATAGCAGGCTCATTCTGCCCAGCGATCAATAAGGAAAGCCGCTGGAGATTAAGCTCTTTCCAGCAGAAGGCGATGCACAGCCGCAGGGCTTCCTGCCCGTATCCTTTCCCGCGGTTTATCGGGTCTCCAATCATGATGCCAAGCACGCCCGAATGAAAAGTGGGGTGGATGTCGGTAACTTGGATATAGCCAAGCAATCCGAGGTTGCCCTGCTTTCTGATCGCGAAAACAACACTCGAAAGATCCCTCCCAATATTGTTGAACCATTCGTCGAAAGAGCGCTGGCTAACGGGAAGGTACTGGCCGTGCAGATGCATCATGCTCACAGTATTGCGCCAGTTGAAAATAACCGCGGCATCGGGCTGGAGCATCGGTCCAAGGCAGACTTTCTCGCCGATCAACATCGCTTCTCATGTCTCCAAGGCCGGGACCGGTTTGCGTCCCCTCACCGGGCCCGGCCGGCTTGAGATATCGAATGCCCGAGTGGAGCACCGGCGGCTTGCGGCAACCTTGTTTGGGTGGAGATTGCATAGGCCGCAGTGCAGACACCAGCCCGCACGCTCCGCAAATGGCGGCGCGCCTGCCCATGGCAGGAGGGCCTTGCCGGCCCTCCTGAGCTTAAAGCTGGAGCATTTGTTTACCTTTTGCGCGCAGACCTTATTCCCTTACGCGTTCTGGACGAGCTTCAGGATCGCCTGAGACGACTGATCGGCGATCGTAAGCGACTGAACACCAAGCTGCTGCTGCACTTGCAGCGCCTGGAGTCTCGTCGATGCAGCGTTCAAGTCCGCGTCCACGAGCGAGCCGACGCCATCGTTAATCGAGGTCTGCAGGCTGGAAACAAAGGACGACTGAGCCTTGATACGCGATTGGGCTGTGCCGAGGGTCGATGCCGCCGAGGCAACGCTCGAAATCGCCGCGTCGACTTGCTGCTGATAGGCGTTAAGCGTCGCCATATCCGCCGAGGAACCGGTCAGGTTCGATATGTTCATATTCTCGATCGAGGCGCCGGTCCCGGTCGCGGAGGTCGTCGTGTTGCCATTGGAGTCAGTGTAGCTGCCGGCCGTCGTCGTATCGATCTTGTCGAAGATACCGTTGCCGCTCACATTGGTTACGGTGAATTTATGATAGTTGTAGCTTGCGGTACCGCTGTTGGTATTCTCCGCAACATAGAACGTCAAGGTGCCGTCATTGAGAGTGGCCTGATGTCCCGCACTCGTCGCGATCTTGCCGGCGGCATCGCCGTTAGCAGCAAGCGTAGCCGCCGAAACTCCGGCGTTTGCACCCGTTCCCAGTGTATCCGTCACCGTGCTGTTCGCGGTAGCATTAGCCACCGTAATGGCGGTGCTGAAAGACTGTTCCTGGACGGCCGCGCTGCTCCCAGAGGCCGCAACATACGGATTAGCGGTATCCCCTGAATAGGCCGTAAATGTCACGCTGCCGTTGCTATATGTAGGTGTGCCAATGCCGTTGCCATCGTTGGCGCTGCCTCCAGTCGATTCGACAAAATGGCTAGTGGGCGTGGACGCCGAGGTGGTTTGGCCGGTGCTGCCCGGCGCCGCCGTGACAGTGAACCCCGAATCGAAAAGCGCTGTGTTTGCGACATTGAGGTCGATATAGCCGACCGAAATCTGTCCAGCGGTGTTGCGTGAGTAGGATGCAACGAAACTCTTTGTGGCATTGTAGCCAGTTGCAGCGGAATTGACCGACAGAAAGTTCTGCCCATTGAAGTTCGCGGATTGCGAGATGTTCTGCAGCTGAGCTTGATCTGCCGAAATCGTCTGCTGAATCGTTGTCATATCGGCGCCGGGAGCCGAGGCGGCGACGAGCTGATCTTTGATGTCGCTCAGCGTGGTGGAGATTTGCGAGATAGCCGTGTTTGCGACCGTTAGCGAAGAATCGCCCAAGTTCAGGGTGTCGCTGACGGTTCCAAGAGCACTGCTGTCGCTGCGAAGCACCGTAGCGATCGAGAAATAGGACGCGTTGTCCGCTGCGCTATTGACAGCGAGGCCCGTCGAGATTTGGTTTTGGACGTTCTGGAGATTTGTGTTGGTCTGTTCGAGATTGAGAAGAGCGGTGTTTGCGGCGACGTTCGTGAGGATGCTGCTCGTGATCGACATGCGATGTCCCTTTTTGTGAACGATTTACGGGACATACCGGCCTCGAACCGGCATACAGGACCGGCTTCATGCCTGCGAACCCTCACGGCAAAGGTGAGGCGCGCTCCTGTATAAAGGCCTAGAAAACGCGGAAAGTCTTAATAAAACGTTAGGTTCCGCGCCGCCCAGCCTAAGACGCTTAAAAAAAGGTTCTAATAGCCGCCTCGGCGTTAGCGATTCGACTACTGGAAAGACCTGATCAGCCCGCCAATCAACAAGTTCCAGCCGTCGATGAGAATGAAGAACAGGATCTTGAAAGGCAGGGATATTGTCGTGGGCGACAGCATCATCATGCCCATCGACATGGTGAGCGTCGCCGTGATGAGATCGATGACCAGGAACGGGAGCATAATCAGAAAGCCGATCTCGAAGCCCCGGCGCAATTCGGAAATCATGAACGCGGGGATCAGCGTGCGAAGCGGTGCGGCTTCGTCCGGACCGGTGGCGATGCGGGTATGCGACACGTCCGCGAACATATTGAGGTCTTTCTGCCGGACATTCGCGGCCATGAACTCCCGGAAGGGATCGCTGGCGCGCTTGAAGGCTTCCTCCTCCGGCAGCTTGTTATCCATGAAGGGCCTGAGCCCGTTCTCCCAAGCCTTGTCGAAAACCGGCCCCATCGTAAAGAGCGTCATGAAGAGCGCCAGGCTGATGAGGACGATATTCGCGGGGGTTGTGGGCAGCCCGAGGCCAGCCCTCAAGAATGAAAGCGCAATGATGAACCTCGTGAAGCAAGTCACCATGACAAGAATTCCCGGCGCAACCGATAATATGGTGACCGCCAAAATGAGCTGGATGATGCGTCCCGAGGTAGCGTTGTTTGCATCCGCGATAATCGTGGAAAAGCCGTTGGACTGGGCTGCCGCTGGCAGCGTCAGCAGCGCAGAAGCGACAAAGAATAAGCTTAAGAACTGTGTGCTTGCAGGCAAGCCGCTCCTCGCGGGAATTGTTCTGCCCCGTCCCCGTTTGGGATTTGCAGGCTTTGGGGCCCGCCTCTCAGGCAGCCATGCAAGCGGGTTCCATTTCAACTCAAAGCAAATTCGGCTTAAGGCCATTGGGAATACCCTCTAATCCCGGACGAAGGCTCGCTGGCCAAAGCGCACCCTCACTCTACGACAAACGCATGAAGACAAAGATCGCGGACCTTTCCCCCGCCTTGTAGAACAGCGCGCCTTTTCAAGTCCTCCCTGAAGTATTGGAAAGCGGTCGCTCCTTGAATCTCTGTAATGGAAACTGTGCGCAGATAAGCCACGAAATCATCCTCGATCTTAGCTGCCAACGCCGCCGAGTCCCGCGTGTCCGGCTCTAGAACAACTGCTGCTTCCAAACGGACATAGGTTTGCGGGGGATTGCCGAGGTTCGCGATGATTGGCGCGAGCGGCTTGACTTCGGCTTGTGGTAGCTTGGGCGCGTTAGGAGGGGAGGCCTCAACAGGGGCGGCCCGTTCGGCCTTCTTAATGAACGCCGAACCGAAGGCGAAGCCGCCCGCAATCGCGGCAACGGTGCCGATAATCACGCCCAGAAATGCCCCGCTGGAACCGCTTTTGCTGGCCATATTGCTTATCTCTATCGATCGAGCGGGTCAGAAGGGGCTAATTTGGTCGAATACACGCTGGCCCCATCCGGGCTGCTGCACGTCCATGGTGCGCCCTCGCCCGCCATAGGAAATCCGCGCTTCGGCAATCTTGTCGTATGAGATGCTGTTTTCGGTCGAGATATCCCGGGGGCGGACGATGCCTGAGACAAGCAATTCGCGAAGCTCACGATTCACAAGCACTTCTTGCCTGCCGCTGACGACAAGATTGCCATTGGGCAAGACGCTCGTGACAACTGCGCCAATAAGCAAATCGATGGTCTCGGAACGTGAGATGGCAGCCTGCCCTGCCGAGCTTGTGTTGGATTGGATCTTGGGATCGAGTTGCCCGGTACTCTGAATATTCGTGTGCGGATTCAGATTGGAGTAGCTCAGATTAGCCGTGTTCGTAAAGTTCAATTCCCGGCTGGAGTCGCGCGAGCTGCTTGTTGAATTACTAATAGAGGCCTGGTCCTTTATAGAAATTCTTACAGTTACGACATCGCCGACCTTACCTGCGCGCGGGTCTTTGAAGAGGTCGGCGCCGCTGTCCTTCCACAGCGAAGCTCCCGTTGTATAGGACACCGGGGTCGCTTGCATGTTGTTAATTGCTGCGGAGTTCTGCGCGAGGCCGGTGCCGACGGGCGTCAGCTTCGGGTCTTTTCCAATTTCGGTGATGCTCTGGAAACATCCGCTCAGCAAAAATGCGAGCGAGGTGAGCCCTAAGGCTGCTCTGATCATAGCTTTTTTTCCGCGGTTTGCTGCTGCTCCGCAGCCTCTTTCCCTGCTTCATGGGCTGGGGACGCCTCCGCCGTGGAGGCTCTTTGCGGGGCAGCGGCATTTTCCGCGGCAGGGGCTTTTTCTGGCGGCTTCGCCGCACCGATCATAACTGAGACGAGCCGAGCTGCTTTTCCGCTCTCCATCTGGTTCAGAATGGCGCTTGAGCTTCTTGTACTGAGTTTCAGCAATAGAGCTGCGGCGGCCTCTTCATCGATCGCCGCCAATTGCAACGCGGCCGCGTCGGGTTTGATTTTTGCATAAAGCTCCACCAGGCTGCCCTCAGCCTTGCTGATGAACTCGTCGCGCCGCTTTAACCATTCCTGATATTCGGCCCTTTTTGCTTCAAGAGCGGC
>JBKQOR010000214.1:0-16050 GCA_052145435.1 Rhodomicrobium sp.
ATCCGGTTGATCCTAAAACCGGCAGTTGGCGCCAGCCGCAGCGTCGTACCCGCGAAGGCGGGTACCCAGTAAACACTGCGCTATATCAATAGCTTCGACCGCCGGGATTACTGGATTCCCGCCTTCGAGCGTGTGAAAAAATCGCCAAACCCGTTGAAACGCTTGAAATCAGGTCCGCAACGTCGTCCCCGCGAACGTGGGGACCCATGCTAAGGTCTTGTTCCAGCGTGATAAATGGATTCCCGCCTTCGCGGGAATGACGCTTGTAGCCTATCTGCGGACTTGGCATTTCGATTTTTTCACACGCTCCTTCGCGGGAATGACAATTGGAGGGAATGGAGCCTCACCCAGCGGGTGACAGCCGGCAGCTACCGCGCTGTTTTGACATGAAGTTGCACTGCCGGAACGGGCCGGCTGCTTTTTTTAGATTGAATGCTTCACCTCCCGGTGTCATCCCGGAAATGCCGGAGGCATTATCCGGGATCGTTGCAAATGCCGGCGCCTTTTAAGATCCTGGATACGCCGCGAGCGCCGTTCCGGGATGACGGGCGTGGAAGCAACACGGGACGCGATAAGCCAGGATGCGCTCTAAAACATCCCGGCTTAGCGAACGATTAGCTCTTGGTCATTTCGGTTTGAATTTCGATCGAGACGTCCTCGGACACGTAAGGAGCCGCCTGGGACACCCCAAAATCTGTGCGCTTGACCGTGGTGACGGCGCCAATACCGAGCGTTGGCTTTTTGCTCATCGGTTGCGGGCCAGCGAAGTTAAGCGTTATCTCGAGCGTCACCGGCTTCGTCACGTCCTTGATGGTGAGATCCCCAGTCACTTTGCCCGTCTTTTCGCCGGTTTTTTCGAATTTCGTGCTCTTGAAGCTGATTTCCGGGAATTTCTTCGCATCGAAGAGCTTTTCGGCCTTCATATGCTCGTTGAACAGCGGAACGAATGTCTCGATGCTATCGGTCAGAAAAGTGACGTTGACCGTGCTGTTCTCCGGTTTCGCCTCGTCGTAAAGAAGCTCGCCATCGTACTTCAAGAAATGTGCGCATTGACGGCTGACACCGAGATGGTTCCAGCAGAACCGCACCTCGGTGTGGTTCTTGTCGAACGTGTACGCTTCAGGCGCAGCTGCCGCATCCAACGTCAGCGCGATAAAGGCAGGCACAGTAAGAGCGAAAAGCCGGATTAGTGTCATTCGGAGTCTCCCTAGCCGGTAGAGGATTAGATTGCTCAAAGGGCTAGCTTGACAGGAACGAAATGGCAAGGCCTGCGCTTTGCCAAGCGATCACAACCTCTTGTGCGGTTCAGACGAGGTTGACCGTCATGCCGCCATCGGCGGTGAGCCCCTGCCCGGTGATGTAGGAGGAATCGTCGCAGCTCAAGAAAAGAGCGGCCTTCGCGATCTCCAGGGGCGTTCCGAAACGGCGCATCGGAATTTGCCGGATCAGGCTTTCGGAGAAACCTGGGCGGGTATATTGCCGGGTCATGGCCGTGGGGATGAAGCCCGGGCAAATATAGTTCACACGGATACCGTACGGCGCGAACTCCACCGCTAGGCTTCTCGATAGCCCTTCGATCGCCGATTTCGACGCCGAATAGCTCGAGACCTGACGGACGTGCTTGCTCGCCATAATGGACGCGAGGTTTACGATTGCGGCGCTTGCCGATTGGCCCGCGAGCTGAAGCTGCGGCAGAAAGGCGCGCGTCACGCGAAGCGTTCCCCAAAGATGGGTGCCAAACACGGAGTCCCAGTCAGCATCGTCCAAATGACGGAAATCCTTCCGCACGAGATTGCCGGCATTGTTGATAAGCACGTCCAGCGCGTCAAAGCGGCCGGCGACAGCCGTTGCAAGGCTCTGTACCTGGTCCTCCTTGCGGACGTCCACCGCAACTGCATGAGCGCCGCCGCCTGCGTCCCTGATGGCCATGGCGGCGGCTTCAGCCGCGTCCCCGTCTATGTCCGCAAGGAAAACGAAGGACCCCTCGCTCGCGAACAATTCTGCCATGGCACGGCCAATTCCATGGGCCGCGCCTGTGATCACCGACACTTTATTGGCAAGCTTCTTCAACGGGGAGGACTCCAGACACAAAACTGCGTCTAAAAGCGCTCATGCCGCTCGGGAGTCAATCGCCGGCTTAGCATAGGCTATCCTCGATCCGCGTGAGCGGCACCTGCTTAACGGGCAGAACCGGATTCCCCGGCGTTCCATCGCGGAAAGCCGTCCTGCCGTCATCGGGAGCAGCGTATCGTCTCCCTGAGCTAGCCTCCGGCCGCAATACTGAGATCGAATTGACCGGCAATAGCGATACGGCCGCGCCATTCCTTGCACCATTCCTGCCCGCCGCGAAGTCCCATCTCGGACCAAAGCGTCCTGAGTGCAAAAACGAGCCGGTCCATCTGTTCGCTGGTGTGCATCGGACCTGGCGTGAGCCGGATGCGCTCGGTGCCGCGCGGAACGGTTGGATAATTGATCGGCTGAACGTAAATTCCGAAGCGGTCGAGTAGCGCATCGGTCAGCGATTTGCATTGTACGGGATCGCCCACAAGCACCGGCACGACGTGGCTCGGCGTATGCATCACCGGCAGATCCTGATTGGCGAGGAGCGCCTTGAGCACGGCTGCACGCTCCTGATGGCGGATGCGCTCCTCCTGGCTCTCCTTGAGATGGCGGACGCTTGCAAGGGCGCCGGCCACGATAACTGGCGCAAGAGAGGTTGTGAAGATGAAACCTGGAGCGTAAGAACGGATCGCATCGATGCAGGCTGCGGTTGAGGCGATATAACCGCCCATCAAACCGAAGCCTTTGGCAAGTGTCGCCTCGATGATATCGACCTTATGCATCGCGCCGTCGCGTTCGGCTACGCCTGCGCCGCGCGGGCCATACATACCAACAGCATGGACCTCGTCAATATAGGTCAGCGCGTTGTATTTCTTGGCGAGATCGCAGATATCGCTAATGGGTGAAATATCGCCGTCCATGGAATAGACGGACTCGAACAGGACGATTTTCGGGGTGTCCCAGCTATACTCTTGAAGAAGGCTTTCCAGGTGCTCGAGATCGTTATGGCGCCAGATTCTCTTAGGACCGCCGCCTTGACGCACGCCCTCGATCATGGAAGCGTGGTTCTTCTCATCCGAAAAGATGACCGCGCCCTTCAGGATTTTCACCAGCGTTGAAATCGTAGCTTCGTTCGAGACATAGCCCGACGTGAACAGAAGCGCGGCTTCCTTGCCATGCAAATCCGCGAGTTCTTTCTCAAGCTCGACGTGATAATGGGTCGTACCGGAAATGTTGCGCGTCCCGCCCGAGCCTGCTCCGGTCCGATCGATTGCTTCGTGCATGGCGCTGAGCACTTTAGGATGCTGGCCCATGCCGAGATAATCGTTCGAGCACCACACGGTGATCGGACGCGTTCCCTCAGGCGTGTGATGAACTGCCCGCGGGAACTCCCCCTGTCTCCTGAGAATATCGGCAAATACGCGATACCGCCCCTCAGCCGTTAAAGCTTCAAGCGCTTCCCCAAACTTTCCCTGATAGTCCATGCTTTTTCCTCTTTACGGGACGGCGCGGCCCCAAGCACCGGGCGCGAACTAGCGTGCAGAGACACGCTGAAGCTTGCGTCTATAGCGATCATGGCGTGAAGAAGTCCGGAAGTCCATAGCCTAGATCCATTACAAAGTGCCACAGGGGGACCAATTGCCATGGACAGCGTTAATTTGGATTGACTTAGGTCAAGCCATTGCAGCGTTTTCAGGGTTTCCGGGCGAGTTGGGTTAGACTGCGCAGCTGCAAACTCTGTTGCCGTTGCGCCACAAAGAAAAGCTTGTCCATGCGCCGCGCTTAAGCCCTGTTGCCGATATGCCACAAAGGAAAGCTTACCCATGAGTCACCAAACACGAGCGCAGGCTCACGGACCCTTCCGTAAAGCGCATGTGCTAAATTAGTTCAATAGCGCAAAGGGACACAAATCCTGGGTTGAGGCGGGCAGGTTGGGTTAACAGGCCAAGGCCGGATCAACGCACGCGCCTGAGCATGAGCGTGGCCCAGCCTTCGAGATCGTGGCGCCGGATCAGGCAAAAGCCCGTTGCGAAATAGCGGGCGAGGATTTCCCGCGCCTGCTCCGTTAGAAGGCCCGACAATATAAGAACGCCACCGCGCCTGGTGAGAATGCGCAGGCGGGGTGCGAGCTTCAGCAGCGGCTTTGCCAGGATGTTCGCGATCACAATGTCGAAGGGCGCGCTCGTGTAAGCGAAGCTTGGTTTCAGCCCGTCCCCAACAAAAAGGCCGATGCTTCCGGCCACGCCGTTCTTGCGGCAGTTCTCTTGCGCAACCGCAATCGCGACCGGATCGATATCGGCTGCGGCTATTGCAATGCGATGGGCGAAGGCCTTTGCCGCTGCGATGGCGAGAACACCGGAGCCGGTGCCGAGGTCCAGCACAGTGCGCGGAGTTACTGCCGCAGGTAGCCGGCCGATGGCGAGCAGGCACCCTTTCGTCGTACCGTGATGCGCTGTACCGAAAGCACGGCCTGCGTCGATCTCGATAGCCCATTGAGAAAAGGCTTGGCGGCGGACGTGGCTGCCGTGGACGATGAAGCGGCCTGCGCGAACCGGTGGCAGCAACCTTTGCGTCTCGGCAACCCAGTCGGCATCGGGGACCGTCACGGCATTTTGAGATGCGGCAGTTACGCCGGCATTTTGAAGCGCACCGGCAGCGGCGTCTCCGGTGAGCGCTCCGTCATCGTAGCATTCGACGAACCATTGGCCGTTCTCCTCGAGAACAACCAGCGGGAAACTCTCGAAGCCCGGCATTTCGCCCAAGATCGCGCTGGCTTCCATCGCTTCGCGCTCGGACCGGAAGCCAAGGACCGTCTTTAAGGTGACTGCCATGCGCTAAAGCGAGGCCGGCACGGCCTGCCACTCCGCAATCATATAGTCGCGCGCGTCCTCAAGGTCTCGAATGCGCGGGGAGCCGTGCTCGTCGGCAACGAGGAGCCCAAGCTTGCGCAGATGCGAGCATCCATCCTCGATGTCGAAGTCGCAATCCACGTCGAACTCGTCCTTCAAAAACTTTTCCGCCTCGTATTTCACGGCGTCGAGGCCGCGATGACCGTGCCGGAGCAGAAGGGCATAGGTCACGACGGCTTCTATGATGTCTTCCTCCTCCGCATCGTCCGTGAGAAGGGTGAGCACGCTTAAGTTGCTGCCGATGTTATGGAAATAGAGGCTCTTAGCCAGTTTTGCCATATAGCGCGTGCGCGTGTTGAAGAAGCTCGTGACCGTCCGGAAGATCGCGCCTACGGCTCCGGCAATGGTGATAAGAACGAAGAAGAGGCTGATCGCGACCGCAGCGACAAATTTGAGCCCGGCCATTACGATTGCAACGGCGGTGCTGCCGCCGGAGCCGATCCAAAGCCAAAGCTTGTCGAAGACGGTGAACCTGATGCGCGCATTGGGGAAGAGAATCTGCAGCTCGCTTCGCGCGATGCGCCGGAAGATCTTAAGATGCAGAGTGTGCTCGGACACGCCCTCCAGCAGCTGATGATCCCGGGCGCGCCGAACCCAGCGCTCGGCCTTGCGCTTGCTCATTCCCTTTTCCATCAGCTCGGCGACCCTGGCTTCGAAGGGCTTGAGCTTCAGTCCGATAAATAGCCGGCGATAGGCGTCAACCTCGAGGGGTCTTTCGGCCAGCCAAAGCTGCTTCCAGCTGCGAGAAAGAATTCGATCTTTGATTGCGCCGCGGTAAAAGAGCAGATTGAAGTCATATTCCGAAAGATCGACTTCGGCGAGGAAGCCAGTACCGGACTCTTCCGCAAGGATTTTTTCGAGCGCGGCTTGATCGATCTCTAAATAATTCGCGCTTGAGACGAGATCGACAACTCTTGCCTTCAAAGTTTCGAGTTGAATCCGCCGCTCGGCGCTGGAAATCTCCTCTAAATTAACGGTTTCATCGTCGGGATTGAAAGGGTCGTAGAGTTCCACTAGGGAATCGAGCGACTTTGCCGACTCCGCTTGCCGCAATGCGCACATGTAGCGAAGCACGTCCGTAGCGAGTGCGCGCTGACCTGGCTCGAATATTTTGTCGAGCACACGCCTAATGATGTCCGACCGGTCCACAGGAATGAATTTCTCCGGGGCTACAGATTGAATGGGCTGTGTGACGTCGAGACCGGTGCCGGTCTCGGCCTGGATAGGGGCAGAGGATGGAAAAGATACACGATTGACCGTCGCTTGCTCATTCATCGCCACCCCCTCTGCGTTGTGAACCGAAAATGGTGTAGCGTTTTTCCAAGGTCACGGCAACAACGCCAGCGCCACCGCCGTACTGGTTCCGGGACGCTGACGCGGCGATGTCCGGAAGGGTCTGCTTGTGCGCCGCCGCTCGTTAATCCGGGCTGAACCGGAGCCTCTATCTGCCGCCTCTATTTGGCCTGCAGCGCCTTTTCATGCGCCGCCTTCGCCGAGGCTTTGTAGTCGTAGGTGAGATAGAACTCGGTGCGGTACGGCCCCCACGCCTTCTGCTCGACCGCCCTGTTAACTTCGCGCACCTTTTCGGGCGGCACCCTGAGGGTCACGACTTGGCCGATCCCCATCATGATATACCAGGACGCGACCTCGACTCCCGCTGGCGGAAAATCGCGCATCCAGTTCCGCTGCTCCAGATCCTTATCGATCTCGCCGAGCGGCTTCGACTCGTCGTGCTTCAGAAAGATCGTGAGCAGTATGTAGTCCTTGGGCAGGGGCGCTATCGCTTCAGAGGTTCCCTGCGCCCTCACGCCCGTTATGCCAGCGCTCATGCAAAGAGCGATTACCGCGCAAGCCAAAAAACAGATCGAAGGGCCTCTCATCTTTTTCGAGCTCTCCATTGTTCCGCCATAGCCCGTGTTCCTAGCACGCCGTTTTTATTTTAGGGTACGTTGCTTATCTCAAAGGCTCAATTTTGCCTCGCACGGCGCAGGCTCTCTGAGGATTGAAATGCTCCCAACTCTCTTTTTGTCTCACGGCGCTCCGGATCTTGTGATCTCCGACAGCCCCGCGCGCGATTTCTTCCGGCAGCTTGCAAACACGTTCGGAAGGCCTAAAGCAATCCTTGCGATTTCCGCGCATTGGGAAACGGCCGAACCCGCGGTGAACGCCGTCGAGGTGAACGCAACCATTCACGATTTTGGGGGATTCCCGGAGGCGCTCTACGCCATCGAGTATCCGGCTCCCGGCTCGCCAGCCCTCGCTCAGAGAGTCTCGGCACTCCTCACGCAAGCCGGTTTCCCGGCCCGGATAGACACGCACCGCGGCCTCGACCACGGCGCTTGGGTGCCGCTGATCGTGGCGTATCCGGCTGCGGATATCCCGGTGGTGCAGCTTTCGGTGCAGCCGCGGCTCGGTCCGGCCCATCATCTCGCTGTTGGACGCGCCCTCAAGGCGCTTCGCGAGGAAGGGGTCCTCATCATCGGCTCAGGCAGTTTTACCCATAATCTGAATGAATACTTTCATGGATCCGCGGGCACGGGGGGTGAGCCGGAGTGGGTGACGGCATTCGCGGACTGGTTCGGCAGGGCGCTATCGGAAAATCGTGTGGACGATCTCGTGCGCTACCGGGAGATCGCGCCTTACGCGGAAAAGAACCACCCCACCGAAGAGCATCTTTTGCCGCTTTACGTGGCGCTCGGCGCTGCCGGGGAACAAGCCCGCGCGCAGTGCCTGCACCGGAGTTCCGCCGGAACGGTGGTAAGGCTCGATGCCTATGCGTTTAGCGATGGCGCTACCGGCTGAACTCGCTAACCAAACTTGATCGCCATCGTTAGCCGGTCTTGGGCATGGTTTGATTATGAGCGCAAGACCGCGCCCACTGCTTTGAATTGCACAAATTTTATGCAGTTGTGGGCGACTGTGTCATTACAACCTCAGATAGCGTTAAGTTTGCGTTGACAGCCGGCACGCCGGTTGCGCTCCCTCAGCACGATTGGTAGGTTGCAAACGGCAGTACAACCTCTGATTGGCCTGCATGTGTAAGTACAAAATATGGGATGACCATGTTCAGAAAATTGGTTTCGGTGGCGGCCGTCACAATATTGATGCCGGCAAGTGTGCAGGCGGCTTATCTTGCCAATGTCGATGGCACAGTTCTGATCAACCGGGGCAATGGCTTCCGGCCTGCTTGGGGCGGCGCGGAGGTCGGTCCAGGCGACCGCGTGCGGGTAGAAAATGGCGCTGCTGATATTGTTTATGACAACGGCTGCGCAGTGAAGCTTAGCCCAGGCCAGACCATGGCCGTGCTTTCCGTACCTCCGGTATGTGCGAAGGAAAGTTCCGCGGCCTCTTCAGGCCTCTCCACGGAGTCGGTCGTAATTGGCGGATTGGTGATCGGAAGCGGCGTGGGCTTGGCAGTTGCCCTTACGGAGACAAAGGCTGCTCCCGCCAGCCCGTGACAGGCTAAACCTAAGCACATCTTTCTTGGCTGTGTTGATTAGTACCTGTGCTTGACATTCTTCTTGGCGGCGGTACTCCGGCCGCTTTTTGGCAACATACCGCCGTTCTTACCGCTGCGAGGGCAGCGCTAACGCTTCCTGCAACATTTTTGCCTATTTCTGCGCTATGCTACGGGCAGGTGCACCGGACTTCCCTGCCGAGTTTAAAACGCGTCTGGAAGCGCTTGAACGCAACGCCAGCGCACAGACTAGGCGAAAGACAAGGTTTGGGGGTGGATGGCAGCCGCATCCGATACGAATTTTACAAAATCCATCAACCAAAAGTTAAAAGCGGTCGATTCGGTATTGTGCTGCTGGCGAAAGTTTCATAGAGCTAGCGTGCAATTTCGATGATGCCAGCCGGGGTGGGGCGGTGTAATGCGTCGGTCCGTTTTGTTGATTGTGGACATTGTCCTCATGCTTGCCGCAACTCTGCTGGCAATCCTGTTGCGCCACAATCTTGAGTTTTCCGTAGGACGGATTATCGAACATCTGCCTTATCTGGCTTCCACAGCGGCTTCTGCACTGATTGTGTTTCCTGCCGCGGGACTCAACCGGACTGTTTGGAGATTCAGTAGCCTACCGGATTATTTACGCGTGACGGCCGCGATCGCAGCCGCAATCTTCGGCGCCGTCGCCATAGCGTTTGCCTATAACCGCCTTGAGGGCGTGGGGCGTTCTCTTCCTTTCTTGCAGTTGATGGCTGGCACAGCCTTCCTGATTGGCGCGCGTGTGCTTCACAAACTCATTCATCTCGCGCGGCACGAGCGGAAAGCCTCAGCGGCGTTTCTAGATATGACCCACGAGGCGCCTGCATTGACGGTGCTGATCGCGGGCGTATCCCGCCTGACAGAGATCTATATCCAAGCTGCCGCGGAGCTGTTTCCCGGCAGGATAAGAATCGCAGGCCTTCTCGGCCGCAGTGACCGCCAGGTTGGGCGTCTTATCGCGGCACATCCTATTCTCGGCGTTCCCGAGGATATTGAGGCGGTGCTCGAAAGTCTTGAGGTTCACGGAATAAACGTCGATCGCATAGTCGTCGCATCAACATTCGGCGAGCTTTCGCCCGAGGTGCGGGATGCGCTGTTACGCGTCGAGCGCTCCCGGAGCATTACGCTCCAATTCCTGGCTGAGGATTTAGGCTTCGATCCCGACGGCCGCGATGCCACCGGGGGGGCAGGTAAGTCGAAGCCACCCCGCTCCGTGCCCTCCGAACTCCGGTTCGAAATAGCGCCCGCCGAGCTTGAAATGCTAGCCCAGCGGAAATACTGGATAATCAAAAGGGCCATAGATGCTCTCGCAGCCTTCATATTGCTCGTACTTTGCACGCCCGTTATGCTGATTGCAGCCGCTCTCGTTGCGGCAAGCCTCGGGTTCCCCGTGGTCTTCTGGCAACAGCGGCCGGGCCTCGGCGGCAGACCGTTCCGCTTGTACAAACTCCGCACTATGAATCCCGCTCACGCGCGAGACGGCCGGCGCCTTCCGGACCCGGAACGCACCTCGATTGTTGGAAGCGTTCTGCGCAGGCTGCGCGTGGATGAACTTCCGCAGCTTTTCAATATCCTGCGCGGAGATATGTCCTTTGCCGGGCCGCGGCCGCTTCTGCCGCGCGATCAATCGGAGGCCTACCGCGCCCGCTTGCTGGTTCGCCCGGGCCTTACAGGATGGGCACAGGTCGTTGGCGGCCGGGGCATCTCTCCCGAAGATAAAGCGGCGCTCGACGTGTGGTATGTCCGCAACGCAAGCCTAGCCTTGGACATAGAGATTGCTATAAGGACGGTCCCCGTCGTGCTTTTCGGAGAGAGAATTTCTGTGAGCCTCATTGAGCGGGCCTGGCGCGATCTAATCGAGTCCGGCGTTTTAAAAGGAGACGCGGCGCACAAGATAAAAAATGACTTGTGCTGTGTTTCTGCTCGTGTATAGACACTGTGTGCTTTTCTAAGCAGGGACTTACGCTCGGTTTCTTTATCGTACAACTTAAAGCTTCCCGGTTTGGTCAGAAGCACCGCCGATTTAGTCTTAGTTGCACTTTGGGTGCGGTGATTCACCCGAGGTTCCGCAGCTTGAAAATTCCAAAATTTCGTTGAGGTGGATCAATGTCCTACGTAAGACGTGCAGCATTCGCCGCCGGCGCGGTCTCCCTGGTTGCGCTTCTGCTCCCGGGAAGTGCCGCGGCTCAAACCGCGCCCGTATCCCCTGAGCTGGAAGCAAGAATTGCAAAGGAGAAAGAAAACCGCAAGGCCTGCAAGATTGAGATATGCAAGGCCTTCGCAACGCCGTCGGATGGTGCTCCCATCGTCTGTTCGGTGACAAAAACGTGGCTCGCCGCGGACATCCAGGCTGCTTACCTGCGCGATAAGCTTAGCTGGCCGTGGGGTCACGCTCAGTGCAGCTCGGATATCGAACTCGATCGCAAGGCCATCCAAGAAGCCGCTCTCCAGCCTTCCGCGACCATGAAGCTAAAGAAGCACGCGATCACCTGCAAGCTCGATAGCAAAGACCCAAAAGAAGGCGTAGCCTACGACTTGAAGCTGACCATCGAGCCTACCGTCACGTTCGAACATGGCAAGGCTACAAGGGTGAACATGGGTTGGGGCGCTATCGAAGCACCTATTCTCGCCAAGACAGCCATCTGGTCCGCGACTGCGGTGGATGCCAACTTCAACGTGATATCCAGCGGTATCGTGACCGATATCAATAGCTTCCTGACCGACAAATGTAAGGAAGTTGGCATCGAGATTAAGCACTAACTCGATCCCGCGGCCCGAAGCCGGGCTTAGCGAAAAGGAGGGCCGGCCATCCGGCTCTCCCGTTTGCGTGCGCGGCGGAGATGCTGCCTCGCCCGGACTTGCCGCAGCTGAATTGACGCACCCGCCGGTTGGGCTTATCTACTAAGCAGAGTTCGCAAAGGTGGCCTTCCCGGTTTTGCGATAAAACTCCGCGAAAACAAAAAATCCTAAGCAGGCATCTGTTGGCTAGGCCAACGAGGCCGGCTTAGGATCGTCGTCCAAAGCCTCCCATAATGACCGGCAGGAACAGCGTCCTTCGCCGGGAAAATCCAGCGGACGCTTTGCGGCTGGCGCATTCATCTTGAGGATCTTGGCTATGCCCGAATATCGCTCCCGTACATCCACCCATGGCCGCAACATGGCCGGCGCCCGCGGACTTTGGCGCGCCACCGGAATGAGGGACGAGGATTTCGGCAAGCCCATCGTCGCCATCGCCAATTCCTTCACGCAATTCGTGCCCGGACACGTCCATCTCAAGGATCTGGGCCAGCTCGTTGCCCGGGAAATCGAGAAAGCGGGCGGCGTCGCCAAGGAATTCAACACCATCGCCATCGACGACGGCATTGCCATGGGCCACGGCGGCATGCTCTATTCGCTGCCGAGCCGCGAGCTCATCGCCGACTCCGTCGAGTATATGGTCAACGCCCATTGCGCCGACGCGCTTGTTTGCATCTCCAATTGCGACAAGATCACCCCCGGCATGCTGATGGCGGCGCTCCGGCTGAACATCCCCGCGATTTTCGTGTCCGGCGGCCCAATGGAAGCGGGCAAGGTGACGGTAAAAGGCAAGACCCTTGCCGTGGATCTCATCGACGCCATGATCAAAGGCGCCGACAAGTCCGTCAGCGACGAAGAGGCGCTCGCCTATGAGCGCGAAAGCTGCCCCACCTGCGGTTCCTGCTCCGGCATGTTCACCGCCAATTCCATGAATTGCCTGACTGAAGCGTTAGGCCTGTCGCTGCCCGGAAACGGCACGATTGTCGCCACCCATGCAGACCGCAAGGGGCTGTTTCTTGAGGCCGGGCGGCGCATCGTCGCATTGGCCAAGCGTTATTACGAACAGGGCGATGAAAGCGCGCTTCCGCGCTCGATTGCCAATTTCGCGGCGTTCGAGAACGCGATGACTCTGGACATCGCCATGGGCGGATCGACCAACACTGTGCTGCATTTGCTGGCAGCGGCACAGGAGGGCGGCGTTGCTTTCACCATGGCCGATATCGACCGGCTTTCGCGCCGCACGCCATGCCTGTGCAAGGTGGCGCCGAGTAAATCCGATGTGCACCTTGAAGATGTGCACCGGGCCGGCGGCATCATGGCCATCCTCGGCGAACTCGATCGCGCCGGCCTTGTCAATTGTGAATGCGCCACTGTGCACGCGCCTTCGGTTGCCGAGGCGCTCGATCGATGGGATATTCGCCGCAACGATAGCCCCGCGGTGCAAAACTTCTATCGCGCGGCACCCGGCGGCGTGCACACGACGGAAGCTTTTAGCCAAGCCAAGCGCTCCGAAGCGCTCGACCTGGACCGGACCGTAGGAGTGATCCGCTCGGCGCAAAACGCCTTTTCGCAAGATGGCGGCCTGGCGGTCTTGTCCGGCAACATTGCCGCCGATGGCTGTATCGTGAAGACCGCCGGCGTCGAAGAGAGCTGCCTCAAATACTCCGGCCCGGCAGTGATCTGCGAAAGCCAGGAAGAGGCGGTTGCCAAAATCCTCGGCGGCGATGTGAAGGCTGGCGATGTGGTCGTTATCCGCTACGAGGGTCCGGTCGGCGGCCCTGGCATGCAGGAAATGCTGTATCCGACCAGCTATCTAAAAAGCGCCGGCCTCGGCAAGCAATGCGCGCTTATTACCGACGGGAGGTTTTCCGGCGGCACGTCCGGCCTCTCGATTGGCCATGTTTCGCCGGAAGCGGCCGAAGGCGGAGCTATCGCGCTGATCGAGGCGGGGGACATCGTTAGCATCGACATCCCGGCGCGAACGATCAATGTGCGCTTGAGCGAGGCAGAGCTTTCGGCGCGCCGCAACGCGATGGAACGCCGGGGGAGCAACGCGTGGAGGCCGGCCGGCCGCCAGCGTCACGTGAGTCAGGCGCTCAAGGTCTATGCCGCCATGGCGACCAGCGCTGCTCGCGGCGCCGTGCGCGACCTGAACCGGGTGAGCGGCCGCTAAGGCGATGGCGGCTTTGCCGCCAAACTCGCGCCCGCCCTTCCGGCTGTGGGAGGTGAGTTGTGGCAGCCAGCTTCCGGCGTCAGCTCCGCTATTTGCTCGATTGCCCCATGTTAACGCCATGGAGCAATTGCTTATACCAGCCGCCGGAAATGCAGACCAGTCCCGGCGTCATTCCCGCGAATGAGCGTGTGAAAAAATTGGCGCGTTCGCAGCAAACTCAGTTGTCATGGCCCGGCTTGACCGGGCCATCCATGAAAAATCCAATGAACTCCGTATGTTGCTGGATGGCCGGGTCAAGCCCGGCCATGACAATGGGGGCGAAATCGATTTTTTCACACGCTCATTTGCGGGAATGACACTACATGGATCACCATCAATAGCCCTTGGCATTAGGCGTTCCCAAAACGGGGATGCCCGGGTTAGTTCTTCGACTTATCGACCAGCGCTCGCTCCGCAATCCAGGGCATCATCGCACGGAGCCGGCGGCCCGTTTCCTCGATGGGGTGCGCATCGCATTTCGCGCGCATGGCCTTGAAGCTCGTCTGATTGACGCGGTTCTCGAGCATCCAGTCCCGCGTAAACCTTCCGCCCTGAATGCCGGCCAGAACCGCCTTCATCGCTTCCTTGACCTGCGGTGTGACGATGCGCGGGCCGGTGACGTACTCGCCGTACTCCGCGGTGTTGGAGATCGAGTAGTTCATATTCGCGATGCCTCCCTCATAAATGAGATCGACAATCAGCTTCACCTCGTGCACGCATTCGAAATAAGCCATTTCCGGCGCATATCCCGCCTCGACGAGCGTCTCGTAGCCGGCCCGCATCAGCTCCACGAGGCCGCCGCAGAGCACGGTCTGCTCGCCGAACAGGTCGGTCTCGCATTCTTCCCTGAAACTGGTCTCTATGATCCCTGCGCGCCCGCCGCCGATTGCGCTCGCATAGGAGAGGCAAAGCTCGTGGGCGTTGCCGCTCGCATCCTTGGCGACCGCGATAAGGCAAGGCACGCCGGCGCCGCGCAAATATTCGCCCCGCACCGTATGGCCGGGCCCCTTCGGGGCCACCATGCCGACATCGAGATCGGCGCGCGGCTCGATCAAGTTGAAGTGAACGTTGAGGCCGTGGGCGAAGAGCAGGGCAGCGCCCTCTTTCATATTGGCGTGCAGATGATCGCGATAGATTTCGGCTTGCAGCTCGTCTGGGGTGAGCATCATGACCACGTCGGCCCATTTTGCGGCCTTTGCCGCGTCCATAACCTGCAGCTTTTCCTTCTCGGCCTTCTTGGCGGAGTTCGATCCCTTGCGCAATGCGACCGCCACTTCCGTCACGCCCGAATCCCGCAAGTTCAGGGTATGAGCATGGCCCTGGCTGCCATAACCGACGACAGCAACTTTCTTGCCCTTGATGAGATTGATGTCGGCATCGCGATCGTAATAGACGCGCATGGTGATTTCCCCTTTTGGAGCGTTTATTGGTGACGATCAGGGCGCGTCGTTGCGGGTTCCAATCAAAGGCGCACTGAAAACGGATTTTGGCTTAAGCAGCAAGCGCGCCAAGGTCAATGGAATTACGCAACCTGCCAAGCTGAGCCTTTGCCGGTGGATGCGGATGCTGCTTCACGCGTCTTGACTTGAGGGCCTTTGAACGTCATAACGCTTGCAATCACGGCGATTGTGCGCTCTCCGCATCTTTTCCGGTTGTACTACAATCGTTGGAGGCCTTTTTCGAGAAGGATTCGACATGGGCGGCGCCGATCTGCCTCCAGATTACAGGCCGTCGGAAGACGAACCATTTATGAATGAGCGCCAGCGCGCTTACTTTAGAAAAAAACTTCTTGCATGGCGCGAGGAGATCCTTCGGGAGAGCAAAGAAACCCTCGATTATCTACAAGATTCGGAACAGCATCCCGATATCACGGATCGCGCGAGCTACGAATCCGACCGCGGTATTGAGCTTCGCGCGCGCGACCGGCAGCGGAAGCTGATCGCGAAAATCGATGCGGCTCTCGTCCGGATCGAAGAAGGCACCTATGGCTATTGCGAGGAAACCGGCGAACCCATCGGTATCAAGCGCCTCGATGCCCGGCCCGTGGCGACGTTGAGCCTCGAAGCCCAGGAGCGCCACGAGCGCCGCGAGCGCATCTACCGCGACGATTAGGCCGCCATCATTGCAAACCAGGCGAAGCCTCCAGAAGCCGCCTTATCGTCCGTGGCCTGCGAGTGTCGAGCCCTTTGTAGATTCACGGCGTTTGATGGCTTCGACAGCAACGGGCCGATCTCGTTTGGAGCATATGTAGGCGGCTATACCTCCGGAACCGGACTCAGTCGAACCTCATAACCATAAAACCGTTTTTGTTGATCCTAAATCCGGCAGTTGAACCGGCGTCAGCCGCAAAACACCTGCCGGAACAGCATGCTTGGCGATTTTTGCCGCGCACCCGCAGGGTGAGCCATTCCGCAGCGTCATTCCCGCGAAGGCGGGAATCCATTTCCGGCGTTGGAACAAGCTCTTATATGGGCCCCCGCCTGCGCGGGAGCGACGCTGCGGCTGGCGCCAACTGCCGGATTTAGGTTAATTCATCCATTAAAACGAGGCCTGCATAGCCAGCCAAAATGGGAGATCGGATTCAG
>JBKQOR010000215.1:0-29148 GCA_052145435.1 Rhodomicrobium sp.
GTCGCCGAACCGCCCCAGTCCAAGTTCCATCCCCGCCTCCCAAAAAGCGAATCACCGCACCAGGGAATCAGCCGCCCGGCCAAAATGCAAGACAGACCGCGAATAGATGTGTGAATATCGTAGCCCAGTGGGAGAGGGAACGGCGTTTCACCCTAAGCGCGACGATCAGGCGTCCCTTCTCCCAAAGGGAGAAGGACAGGGTGAGGGGTATCGCCCCCATTCGTTACGCGGTCCTGGATGCATGACGCGCTCAATGGCACCGGCGGCGAAGGCGATAAAAGCCGCATCTGGATAAGCAAGCTCACGCTGACAGACTTTCGCAACTACCGGAGCGCCACACTGACTCCCCGGTCAGCCCCGGCTGTTCTGCTCGGCGCCAATGGCGCTGGAAAAACCAACTGCCTCGAAGCCATTTCGCTTCTCACTGCGGGGCGGGGGTTGCGGTCTTTGCCCTTCCCGGAACTTGCGCGCAGCGGCGGCTCGGGCGGCTGGGCGGTTGCCGCAAAGGTCTTTGCCGGGCTTGAGGAGATCCAGATCGGAACCGGCGTGCAAATACCTCCCGGCGGAATATTGGGGGTTCGCGCACCGCGGATTGTCAAAATCGACGGTGCCCAGGCCAAGGGATCGGGGGCCTTGGCACGAATACGCATGGTGTGGCTGACGCCCGCCATGGACAGCCTGTTCGTTGGCGCGGCCAGCGAGCGCCGGCGCTTCATCGACCGTTTGGTGCTGAGCCTCGAGCCCGCCTATGCTGGCGCTGCAGCGGCGTATGACAGGGCGATGCGCCAGCGGAACAAGGCGCTCGAAACCTTTAGTCCGCCACAGCTGCTCGATGGCATCGAGGTGCAAATGGCCGCAGCGGCCTCCGAAATTGCCGCAATGCGCCAACGCGCCGTTCAAAGCCTCGCGACGGAAATCGCGCGCGAGCGTGATAGTGCGCTGGACTCGGCGTTCCCATGGGCCGGGCTCTCGCTTCAGGGCCGCCTCGAAGAACAAACCGGTCAAATGCCCGGAAGCGAAATACGGGAGTCCCATGCGCGCCTTCTCGCGCAATCGCGCGACCGCGATCGCGCGGCGGCGCGCACGCTCATCGGGCCGCACCGGAGCGATATCGAGGTAACCCACGGCCCCAAAGGCACGCCGGCGAGGATGTGTTCGACCGGCGAGCAGAAGGCGCTGCTTGTGGGTCTTGCGCTCGCACAGGCCCGCCTTGTAAAAGAAGTCTCGGGCGGCGTGTCGCCGCTGATATTGCTGGACGAGATCGCGGCGCATCTCGACGCGCCGCGGCGGCTCGCGCTCTTTTCGTCCATCGCAAGACTAAACGCGCAGGTTTGGATGACCGGCACCGATAGCTCAACCTTCGCACCGCTGCGGGATGTTTCGGCCGCGCAATTTTTTCTGGTGTCAAACGGCGCTTTCAGCCCCTTGAACGGTGCAGAATCGGGTTTGAAACACTAAATAAGGGCATGTCCAAATGCCGCAAAGCCTGCGGCCGATCAGGTGTCATTAATGGAAGAAGCACGGCGCATAGACGCGGCGGTTGAAGCCTATGGTGCGGACAGCATCAAGGTCTTGAAAGGCCTCGACGCGGTCCGCAAGCGGCCCGGCATGTATATCGGCGATACGGACGACGGCTCGGGCCTTCACCATATGGTCTACGAGGTCGTCGACAATGCCATCGACGAGGCGCTCGCAGGCTACGCGGACCTTGTTTCGGTGGTGCTGAACGCCGATGGCTCGGTGACTGTCGAGGATAACGGCCGTGGCATCCCAACCGAAATCCACACGGAAGAGGGCGTATCCGCCGCCGAAGTCATCATGACCCAGCTTCATGCTGGCGGAAAGTTCGACCAGAATTCCTACAAGGTCTCAGGCGGCCTGCACGGCGTGGGCGTCTCCGTGGTGAACGCGCTCTCGACGAGGCTTGAGCTGACCATTTGGCGCGGCGGGCAAGAGTATTTCATGGCCTTCGCCGATGGAGTCCCCGAAGCGCCGCTTAAAATGGCGGGCCCTGCGCCGGGCAAGAAGGGGACGCGCGTGACCTTCACGCCAAGCCCCGCAACCTTCACCATGGTCGATTTCGACTATGCGACGCTTGAGCACCGGCTGCGCGAGCTCGCCTTCTTGAATTCCGGCGTCAATATCGTGCTTTCAGACTTGCGCGGCGTCGAGCCGGCCAAAAGCGAGTTCAAGTATGAGGGCGGCCTGAAGGCCTTCGTCCAGTATCTAGACAGGGCGCGCACGCCTTTACTCCCGGAGCCGATTTTCATCAAGACGGAGCGCGAAGGCGTCGCGGTCGAGGCGGCGCTCTGGTGGAACGACGGCTACCACGAAGGCGTGTTCTGCTTCACGAATAACATTCCGCAGCGCGATGGCGGAACGCACCTTGCCGGATTCCGTGCGGCACTGACACGCACCATCAATACTTACGCGACCACGTCAGGAATTGCGAAGAAGGAGAAGGTTCAGCTTACGGGTGACGATGCCCGCGAAGGACTGACCTGCGTGCTATCGGTGAAAGTTGCCGATCCCAAGTTCTCAAGCCAAACGAAGGACAAGCTCGTATCGTCTGAAGTGCGTCCTGCCGTCGAGAGTATTATGGCGGACACTTTGGGCACGTGGTTCGAGGAGCACCCCTCCGAAGCTAAGCTCATCATTCAGAAGGTTGCCGAAGCCGCCGCCGCCCGCGAAGCCGCCCGCAAGGCGCGCGAGCTGACCCGGCGCAAAGGCGTGCTCGACGTCGCGAACCTCCCGGGCAAGCTCGCCGACTGCCAAGAGCGCGACCCCGCCAAATCCGAGGTGTTCCTGGTCGAGGGCGATAGCGCGGGCGGCTCGGCCAAGCAAGGCCGCGACCGCTCGAACCAAGCGGTGCTGCCGTTGCGTGGTAAGATTTTGAACGTGGAGCGCGCGCGCTTCGACAAGATGCTGTCGAGTCAGGAGATCGGCACGCTCATCACCGCGCTCGGCACTGGCATCGGCCGCGACGACTTCGACATCTCGAAGCTCCGCTATCACCGCATCATCATCATGACGGACGCGGATGTCGACGGCGCGCATATTCGCACGCTGCTTTTGACCTTCTTCTACCGGCAAATGCCGGCGTTGCTCGAAGCCGGGCACATCTACATCGCTCAGCCGCCGCTCTATAAGGTCAAGCGCGGAAGCTCGGAGAATTATCTCAAGGATGAGAAGGCCTTCCAGGACTATCTCATCGACAGCGGTCTCGAAGGAGCGGTGCTCATCATGGGCGACGGCGAGCGGCGGTCGGGGCGGGATCTGCGCTCTGCTGCGGAGCGTTCGCGATCGTTTAGCCACGTGGTGGATCAGCTACATCAGCGCTATAACCGCAGGACTGTGGAACAGGCAGCGATAGCAGGGCTTCTGAATTCAAAGCTTGCGGACAACGAGGAAGAAGCGGAGCGGCACGCTTCGGAGGTTGTTGCGCGCCTTGCGGCACTGTCCGAGGAGACCGAGCGCGGCTGGGCTTGGAGCCGGAGCGCCGACGGCGGCTTCGCCTTCGAGCGCGAGGTTCGCGGTGTGAAGGAGACCCATAACGTCGACTGGCCGCTCATCCAGTCGGCGGACGCGCGCAAGCTTCACCAGTATCACGCTGAGTTTGCAGCTCTTTTTGCCGGCACGGCCACATTCGAGCGAAAGGGAAATCAGACACCGGTGTTTGGGCCGCGCAGCCTGCTCGATGCCGTCTTCGCCGCCGGCCGTGCCGGCCTTTCCATGCAGCGCTACAAAGGCCTGGGCGAGATGAACCCGGAGCAGCTTCGCGAGACGACGCTCGATCCGAACGTTCGCACGTTGATGCAAGTGAAGCTCGGCGAGTTGAATGACGCCGACGAGATTTTCTCCAAGCTGATGGGCGACGTGGTCGAGCCCCGCCGCGAGTTCATCCAGCAAAACGCGCTGTCGGTGGCGAACCTCGATATTTAGCGGCTGCGCCATTTACACGGCAGGAGTTTGGTACTTCCCCCTCACCCCAGCCCTCTCCCGGCAAGCTCGCCTTGGCGAGCTTGCAACTCGGAGTGTCCGCATCCGCGAGCGGATGCGGATGGGGAGAGGGGGCAGGGCGTGCCCGTTGCAATGGCGTACCCTCTCCCCTTGCGGCAGAGGGACAGGGTGAGGGTGGGTCAAACATTGTGCGGGTCGGAATTACAGCCTTTACAAAGTTAGACTTTGCGCGACTTCTTCGGCTTCCCTCGTCTTGGCCGCGAGCTCATCGTCGAGAGCCTTTTCCTCTGCGCCCATTGCGGCAAGCCTGTCCTCCTGCGCTTTGAGCGTATCGAGATAACGGCGCCCGAGATCGGAACTCGAACCGGTGCTTGCGAGATTTCTGCGGATGCGCTCTTGATCGTCGCCAATCTTCCTGCGCTCGGTATCGAGCGCCCGCCGGCGCGCATTGACCTTCGCGATGCCGCCCGCAAGCTCACTGAGCTTGGCTATGGCTTCTTTCAGCGCCGGGGTCTGATTTTGCAGCCCGCTGATGAC
Source organism: Rhodomicrobium sp. (assembly GCA_052145435.1). Taxonomy (GTDB): domain Bacteria; phylum Pseudomonadota; class Alphaproteobacteria; order Rhizobiales; family Rhodomicrobiaceae; genus Rhodomicrobium. The sequence continues at coordinate 4,498 of JBKQOR010000215.1, forward strand.
CGTGATCATCCGGTCCGGTCCAAGCGACGTCAGGGTCACGCTTTCATAATCCACGTGCTCGCGCGCGAGCGTCGCCTTTGTGGTTGTTCCCTTCTGCGCCTGCACCGTGTAACGGATGCGGGTTGGCGTTTCCTCGAGGGCGTTGCTTTCGCCCATCGGCTTCCAGCCATCTTGACGCGGTTCCTCTATGACCACTTCGCGATCCTCCCCTGGCGGCGGGGTGATCTCATAATCGATCGTCCATAGCGATTTTACAGTGAGCGTCAGCTCGCCGCGCACAGCCTTGCCGAGCCGGGTCTGCTTCACCCCTTGATCGGACCGGCGAATTGCGGTTTTGGAATCGAGCGCGAAGGTCACAAATCTCGTCGCGCCCCGCGGGAGAAGCGGCAACTGCGCGTCGCCTGCAAAGTTCACTGCGCCGTCGCCACCAGTCTCGAAGGCCGTGACGATACCTGCGGGTAACGCCGAATCCCCGTCGTTACGCAAACGCACGGCGGCCAGCGGCCTATGCGCATTGGTCTCAGGCTGGTAGAGATAGATTCGCGACGCCCATACATCCCGGTCTACAAACGGGACCATCATCGTCGCACCCGAGGCAAGGGTGATATTCGAGGGGAAGCGATAAAGCACCTGCGTTGCGGCTTCTTCGCTCTCAGCCGCCAGAGCCGCGGAGCCTAGCTGCTCCACCATCTGCGGAGCCGCAGCGCCAGAACCTATTGCCGCTGCGCGCGGAAGCGGAGCCGCGGGAGCCGCAAAACGAAGCGACCGGGACGACGCCGATCTCGAATACGCCGCCTCCATTCCACCTTTAGCCGAATCGCTCTCTCTTTCCTCGGAGTCGTCCCGGCGCGGCACGATCCGCGCGGAAGCCGAGACTGGAATCTCCGGCCTGTCAGCGAACACCGCCGAATAAAGAGGCTGCTTCAAGGCCACCGGGTTACCGGAGACAAGCGTCAGTTCGACGTTCTTCCAATCTCCGCCGGTCAGGTTCTCCAGCACGCCCCACCCTTGTAGCCGGGCGTTTCCGCCTTCTTTCGGCAGAATGAGCCGGTACGCCGTTTTCCAAACCGGCGCGCTGACGACGTAGCTGAAACCGGCCTCGCGCGGCCCCCGCCCGGCCAAGTTGATGGAGATAGTGCGCTGATCCTTGGCGCGGTTTTGCGCGACCGCAGTCAATGCGCGTTCGATTTGCGCCCGCAATTGCGGATCGGTGAAGCGAAGCGCTCTCACATCCTCAAGAATTGCCTGGACGAAGCCGTTGGCTGTCAGGAGCGTGAGGCGATGATGCGAAATTTGACCGCCGTTGTTAGGAAGTTGCGTCTGCTCGTCCTCGATGCGGAAGATGCGGCCCTTGGCAGTCACGGTGCCTTCGATTTCTACCTCGGCGCCCACGAGCGCATTCAGCAAGGCCGATTGCGATTCGAGTGCTTGCTGGCTGAAGGGAAGATCGCGGAAAAGCTCGGTAAGCGGGGTTTTGCCGGGAAGGCTAACTTCTCCGATCGCACCGGCGCTGTCGAACACCGTCAGGCTCTTTAGGACGTCGTCCACCTGGTCGAGCCGCACCGGCAGCTCGATAACGGTACCCGCCGTTACACCGCCGGAATGAGTGAATTGCGCGAGGCCCGCGGTAGACAAAACGACACGCTTGAGAGGAAGCTCCGCGGCTCCGGACATCCCAGGAAGCGCTACCAATAAAGCCGTTACGACAATCCGTTTCATGACACCGATCCGCAACAAGGTTGAACAACGGACATTGACTGCCATAAAATGATAAACTTGCTATTACGATTACACTACGGCCAAAATACATTCGAACAGCGGCACGATTTGCCCGGCGGTAGCCACAATTCGATTTTCGGCTAAATCGCGGCCCCGGCGCGCGCGCAGGGCTGGAAGCAAAAGCCGGGAGAGCGCATCTACTCATATAGCGCGTATTCATATAACGCGAGTTGTAGTTCGAGGAAAGAACGCCATGGCTGAAGGCAAGAACCGGCAAATCGTCCTCGTTTCCCGCCCGCAGGGCGAGCCCACGCCCGGAAACTTCAAGCTCGCCGAAGCTCCGATTCCCTCTATCGGCTCGCGGCAAATTCTGCTCAAGACAAAATGTCTTTCCCTCGATCCCTATATGCGCGGCCGCATGAGCGAGGCCAAATCCTATGTGCCGCCCTTCGTGATCGGTGAACCGCTCGGCGGTGGAACGGTGAGCGAGGTCGTCGCTACGCACAACCCGAAATTCGCCGTTGGCGACGTCGTCCTCGCCTTCGGCGGCTGGCAAGACTACGCGGTTTCCGATGGAAGCGGGCTCCGCAAGCTCGATCCGGCAATTGCGCCGGTGACGGCTGCGCTTGGCGTGCTCGGCATGCCGGGATTGACAGCCTATGCCGGGCTTTTGAACATCGGACAGCCAAAGCCCGGCGAAACGCTCGCGGTAGCCGCGGCGGCAGGGCCGGTCGGCTCGACGGTGGGGCAGATCGCCAAGATCAAAGGCTGCCGCGTGGTGGGCATCGCCGGCGGCCAGAAGAAAGTGGACTATCTCAAGAGCGAGCTCGGCTTCGATGCCGCCGTCGACCACCGCTCGCCGCACCTGAAGGAGGAGCTGAGGGCCGCCTGCCCGGACGGCATCGACATCTATTTCGAGAATGTTGGCGGCGCGGTTTGGGACGCAGTCTTTCCGCTCCTCAACAATTTCGCCCGCGTACCTGTGTGCGGTCTCGTTGCGAGCTACAACGCCACCTCTTTGCCGGAGGGACCGGACCGCTCGGCTGCGTTGATGCGCACGATCCTCACGAAGCGTTTGCGCTTGCAGGGGTTCATCGTGTACGACTTCGCGCAGCAGACGGAGGACTTCCTGCGCGATGCCGGCGGCTGGATCCGCGAGGGCAAGCTCAAATATCGCGAGGATATTGTCGAGGGGCTCGAAAACGCGCCGCAGGCTTTCATTGGGCTTTTGAAGGGCGCGAATTTCGGCAAGCTTCTGGTCAAGGTTTCGGACTAGAGATTGTGCCGGGGCGGCGATGAAAAATTGCCGCCCGGAGATCACCCATTGGCATGTGCGGAAATTACCGGACCGGCTCACAAGGCCAGAAATTATGGATTCCCGCCTTCGAGCGCGTGAAAAAATTGACGGACCGCCCGTTGTCATGGCCCGGCTTGACCCACGGCTGTCCACATCGTCATCGCGGACAGGCCCGGAACGGGCCTTATCCGCGATCTTGCGGCAAATAAAGGCGGCGTTTTGGGCAAGCGCCGTTCCGGGGTGACATCGAAGGCCGGGCCGGTACCGCAAAAGAGAAACGAACCGGACAGCCGGGGATCAAGTTTGGCCATGACAACAGTGTGCTTCTGCGAGCGTTCGATTTTTGACATGCTCCTTCGCGGGAACGACGCTGCGGCAAAAAACGCAAACGCCGGGGTAATCAAGTCCCGGAATAAAAGTCTACGCACTCCGTTTTACGCGTACTGTCTTCTTGCGCGAATATGCGGCGGCTTGCCGAGCATGGACTGCGTGCAGGTATTAAAACGCATACGGCGCAGATTTCGTGGCCAGCGCACGGGCTTTTGTTAAAGTTTTATGCGCTTAATGTCTTTGCTGCTTCGTTAACAAAATCGATCCAAATCTTACCTCAGCGTTGCCACAATGCGCTATTAAGCAAAGGCAAGGTAGTGCGTAGCAGTAAGGTAGGTTTCATGGCGGATTCCTGGCGTAATATCCTTGAAAGGGCGGCGGCTAATCTTTCGATCGATCTCGATAAAAAGGCTAGCGCCGGTTTAGGGCGGCAGCCTGCTGGCTGGCCAGGACAGGGCCGGCCTGCTTCGCAGCCCCGTACATTTGTCGAAAGCCGCAATCTTCTGGCGCGCGAGCTCGACGCAATCTCGGGGCAAACGCCCAAGGAGCGGCCTGGCGGCCCTCAGATGCCAGCGCGTCGAGCCAAAAATCCGGGCGGCGCTCAAAGGCCTCCCATGACCCAAGCCGTGCGGCCGCCTGCGCCGGATTTACAGCCCAAACCCGCTCAAACGCCAAAGAGCAGCTCAGGGCGGGCGCTTGCCGCGCTTGCCGTCTCCGTTGCGATCGTCGTGCTAACGGTTTATGCGATTTTTGGCCTGCTTCATTAAAGTGCGCTGCGCCTTTGTCATCCCGGACGCGGTGCGAGCTAAGAAACGGTGCACCGCAGAGCCGGGATCTTTACGAGCGCATGCGGCTATGTCTGCGCAGCGGTACTGCGCACCGCGTCCGGGATGACAACAAAGGGGCGAGCGAACGGTCCAACCGGATTTGGTATTACAAGGGCGTCCGCTGGGCTATTGAACTACCGGTTGTGCCTCTCCGGACTCGCGCGCCTGAATGATGCCATCCGCGCCCGCTTCGCGCACATCCGTGGCACCAACCGGCCCTTGGTTCTCTGCCTCAGCAGGCTCGCCAGCACGGACTGTGCTATTCGCCGCTGTGTCATCCGCCGGACCTGTCTTTGCGGATGCCGCTTGATGCTGAGCCGGAATCGCCGCGGCTAGTTGTGCGCCGAGGTTCCGGACTTTGTCCTCCGCTGTCGCAAGCGCACCTTCCGCCGCTTTCCTAGCCGCGATTTCATCGTTCAATTGGGCTGTCGCCGAAATAGCGGCGTATTCAGCGTATTGCCATGCAATTTCTGAGCTTTGCCGCTCGTTCTCCAGTTGAGCGAGCTGCATGTGTGCCGTCTGCAAGGCCGAGTCAGCTTTGGCGCGAGCCTCTTCGGCGGCCTGATGTGCGCTTTCCTCACCGGAAAGCTTGAGATTTACCGCTTGCAGGTCAGCTATCGTTTGCAGACGCGCGGCTTCAGAAGCCCGTTGCGCCTTCACTTCCTGTGCCAGCTTCTCGCGGATTGCTTGTTCGGAACGCTCCGCAACCGCTTGAGCAGCTTCGGCGAATTCCCGCCGCTTAGTCTCGCGCTGCAGCTTCTCAGTGAGCATTTTGATCTCGCCCTGCGCCGCGTCCAAAGCTAAGCCAGCGGAGAGATTGGCCTGGATAAGCTGCCCGTTTTCGGCGGCGGACCGCCAGAACGAAATGCCAAGGCCGAATGCCAGCGCCGCCACCGCAGCAAGAGCATAGACGAGATTAGATTTAGTCTGCATGGGAATTTCCTTGCTGTAGTGTTAACCGGAGTTTCCAGGTGTTGCTCTAATCATGAATAGAATGAAATGGTTAATATCGCATTCCAAAGCGATTTAAATGGACCGCTTATCTTATAGAGCGTGGCAACGCTGGGCCTTTGGAGGGAAAAGCTTCGCGCGAGCACATCCCCATGCCCGGCTTCGGCCTGCCGCGCGATGCAGCGGCAAGTTGTCCACCGCAGCGGTACTAGCGCCTGCTACCCCTTGCGTTACCGGTCGCTAGCGATTTAGTGTAAGCCACTGAAAAGCGCTAAAAAGCGAAACCTGCGTTTCGAATGGAAGAGATAACATGACTGTAAAGGTAGGGATAAACGGCTTCGGCCGCATAGGCCGTAACGTGCTCCGGGCCATTTCCGAATATAATCGCACCGACGTATCGATTGTGGCGATCAACGATGTCGGCGATATAAAAACGAACGTGCATCTCCTAAAATACGATTCCGTACACGGGCCTTTCCGCGGCGAAGTTAAGGTAAGCGGCGACGGTTTCGATATTGGCGCCGGGCACATCAAGGTGCTCGCCGAGCGCGATCCTTTAAAGCTGCCGTGGGCCTCGATGGGCGTCGATGTTGTGATGGAATGCACCGGCATATTCTCCGACCGCGAGAAGGCCGCGATGCATCTGACCGCCGGCGCGAAAAAGGTGCTGGTGTCGGCTCCCTCCAAAGGCGCCGATCTTACCGTGGTCTACGGTGTGAATCATGACAAGCTCGAACGCGGCCATAAGGTGGTATCGAACGCATCCTGCACCACGAACTGCCTCGCGCCGGTGGCAAAGGTTCTGCAAAACCTTTGCGGCATTTCGCAAGGCTACATGACGACGATCCATTCCTACACCAACGATCAGCGCATTCTGGACCTGCCGCATAAGGACCTGCGGCGCGCGCGCGCAGCGGCCCTGTCGATGATTCCGACTTCGACCGGCGCAGCGAAGGCGGTCGGCCTCGTATTGCCCGAGCTTGCCGGCAAGCTCGACGGTACCGCAATCCGGGTTCCGACGCCGAATGTGTCCGTTATCGACCTCTGCATCATCCCTGGGCGGGAAACGAGCGTAGCCGATATCAACGCTGCAATGGAGCGTGCCGCTCAGAATGAGCTGAAGGGCGTGCTTTCGGTGGTGAAGGACGAGCTTGTCTCCATCGATTTCAACCACAATCCGCATTCGTCGAACTTCGATACGACACAAACGCAGATCGTCGACGGGCGTCTCGTCCGGGTGCTCTCCTGGTACGATAATGAGTGGGGCTTCTCCTGCCGGATGGCCGATACGGCCGTGGCGATGGCAAGGCTCTCTTAAGCCGATGGAAGTGAAGCCTTGCGGGCTGATTGCGCTTATCCCGCCTGCTCTGCATAAAGAGTGGGCGGACAACTTAAGCGGGCTCGCAAGGCTTTTCCGTCCCGCTGCGCTGATCTTCGCGGAACCGGCTCCGGAGGTTCTGGCGCAGGCTATCGCCGGGGCGAAGACGCTTGAGCTTGCAGTGCTTATCACCGGAAGCGCGGCGGAAGCGCGCGCTGTGGGCGCAAACGGGGTCTATCTCCACGCAGCCGATGCAGGGGTCTCGAAGGCGCGAGCAGAGCTTGGCAGCTCTGGCATTGTCGGCGCGGCTTGCGGTCTGAGCCGTCATGCCGCCATGGAAAGCGCGGAGGCGGGTGCGGATTTCATTGCCTTCGATGCCTCCGATACCGCTGCTTGGGACAACGCCGCCGGGCTGTCTTTATGGTGGGATGAAATCACGGGCGTGCCTGGGGCGCTTGCCTTCGGCTTAACGCGCCCCGGCATATCCGTTCTCTCAAAAGCACGCCCGGACTTTCTTCTGATAGAAGAATCGGGCCGGGCGGGTGAAAGCCTTACTTTTGCAATAGAGTTCGGTTTGCAAAGCCAGACGTGAATTTTTTTTGGCTCAAGAGGGGACCATGATCCGGTCGAAGCTCCTTCTAGCGATTTTATTCTGTGCAGGCTTCGCAGTTGGCGATGTGTGGCGTGCCGGTGCTGCACAAAAAGCCGCTCCGCCACCGAAAGGCGGCTGGACCGCGACGGAAGTTTCCGCGTCCTCCTACGATCCGGCTTACGCCGCCTACGATGCAGGTAAATACGAAACCGCGCTCGAACTCGCCAGCGAGGCTGCAGCGAAAGGCGAAATCCAGGCCAACACACTCATCGGTCAGATCTACGAGCGAGGATTCGGCGTCAAAAAGGACGATACCAAGGCCGTCGAGTGGTACACCAAGGGCGCCGTGGCGGGGGATATGCATGCACAATTTCTGCTCGGCGTGATGCTAGCCGAAGGGCGCGGCGTGAAGAAGGATGAGAAAAAAGCCGCCGATTTCTTCGAGGCTGCGGCACAGCAAGGCCACACACTGGCGGCTTATAATCTCGCTCAAGTTTACGTTGAAGGCTGGGCGCGGCTTCAAGATATGGAGAAGGCGGCGTATTGGCTCAACCAGGCTGCCAATAGAGATCACGCCCAGGCCATTTACGACCTCGCCGCATTGTACCGGAGCGGCGAGGGGGTTCCGAGGGATGACGCCAAGGCCGTAGCGCTGCTCGCGAAAGCTGCCGCCGGCGGACATGTCGACGCCCAGGTTGAGTACGCGGTCGCGCTCGCGAACGGCAGGGGAGTGCCCAAGGACGAAGCAGCAGCGGTAGCGATCCTGCGCGTTGCAGCGGAGCGCGGCAATGTGATCGCTCAAAACAGGCTTGCTCGCGCATATTCGGCCGGCTTCGGCGTGCCCGCCGATCGTATCAAGGCTGCTAAATGGCACATTTTAGCGCGCGCCGCCGGCGAGGCCGATTTCAAGCTCGATCTTATGGTCATCTCGCTGCGCCCCGATGAGCGGGCAAAGGCGGAATCCCTTGCGCAAGCTTGGCGCGAGTTGACAGCCGAAGCGACGCGTTAAGAAAACGTTATATCGGCGGCGAACAGCCTCGTTGCTGTTGCGTTGCAAAAAAAATGCGAGTACCCCTCTCCCACAGCGCGGCAATCGGCCGCGAGGCGCGCTTAACTAAAGAAAAAAGGAGAACGGCATCATGGCACGGGCCAAAATCGCACTTATCGGTTCAGGCATGATCGGCGGCACTCTAGCCCATTTGATCGGCCTTAAGGAACTCGGCGATGTGGTGCTGTTCGACATCATGGAGGGTATGCCTCAGGGAAAGGCTATCGACATCGCTCAGTCCTCGCCGGTTGACGGCTTCGACGCCGCGTACGAAGGCGTTAACGACTATGCCGACATCAAAGGCGCCGACATTGTCATCGTGACGGCCGGTGTGCCCCGCAAACCCGGAATGAGCCGCGACGATCTTCTCGAAATCAACTTGAAAGTTATGGAGCAGGTCGGCTCAGGAATTAAGAAATACGCGCCCAACGCGTTTGTAATCTGCATCACAAACCCGCTCGATGCGATGGTTTGGGCGCTTCATCGCGTATCGGGATTGCCAAAGTCCCATGTTGTCGGCATGGCCGGCATACTCGATAGCGCGCGGTTCCGGTACTTCCTCGCGCAGGAGTTCGACGTTTCGGTCGAAGATGTGACGGCCTTCGTGCTTGGGGGACACGGCGATACGATGGTGCCCCTGACCCGCTACACAACGGTTGCTGGAATACCGCTTCCAGATCTCATCAAGATGCGCTGGATTACGCATGAACGTCTTAACGAGATCGTTCAACGCACGAGAGATGGCGGCGCCGAGATCGTAAAGCTCCTAAAGACCGGCTCGGCCTATTACGCGCCTGCCGCTTCCGCGGTCCTGATGGCCGAGTCTTATCTCAAGAACAAAAAGCGCGTTCTGTCTTGCGCGGCCTACCTCAATGGCGAATACGGGGTTAAGGGCCTTTATATTGGTGTTCCCGTGGTGATTGGCTCCAAGGGCGTAGAGCGCGTCGTCGAGATTGAGCTTAATACGCATGAGCGTCTGGACTTCAAGCGCTCGGTGGAAGCCGTCCAAAATCTGGTGGAGTCTTGCATCCGCATCGCCCCAGGCCTTCAGCAGCCGTCTGCTTAGCAAAAAAAGCCGCCCTGCGGGCGGCGCCCTTTTTTCCGGCGGGCACTTCCGCCGCGGCCTCCTTTGCACGAGAAGAGCGCTCCCATGAATGTACACGAATATCAGGCAAAAGCGATTCTAAGAGACTATGGCGTTCCGGTTCCACGGGGTCACGCAGCTTTTGCGCCGGAGGAAGCGGTTTCCGTCGCGAAGGAGCTTGGCGGCCCCATCTGGGTTGTGAAGGCTCAGATCCACGCTGGCGGACGCGGCAAGGGGCACTTCAAGGAGCCGGCGGCGGGGGAGAAGGGCGGCGTGCGCATCGCGAAGTCTGCAGACGATGTGCGGCTTTTCTCGGACCAGATGCTAACGCACACGCTCGTTACAGTACAGACGGGCGCGGCCGGGCGCGTTGTGAAGCGTCTCCTCATCGAAGACGGCGCCGCCATCGCCCGCGAGCTTTATCTCTCGTTCCTCGTGGACCGGGCTTCGTCGCGCGTGGCGATCATAGCCTCGACCGAAGGCGGCATGAATATCGAGGACGTGGCTCACAATACGCCGGAAAAAATCTTCACGCTGACCATCGACCCGGCGACCGGCTATTCGCAATTTCAAGGACGGCAAGTCGCATTCGCGCTCGGTTTGAAGGACGATCAAATCAAGCAATGCGTGAAGCTGATCGGCAATCTTTACAGGGCCTTCACCGAGAAGGATATGAGCCTTCTCGAAATCAATCCGCTTATCGTCACGGAAAAAGGCGATCTCGTTTGCCTCGATGCTAAGCTGAATTTCGATGGCAACGCGCTGTACCGGCACCCGGACATCATGAACTTGCGCGACCTCGACGAGGAGGACCCGGCGGAGGTCCTGGCGTCGCGCTACGATCTTTCCTACGTGAAGCTCGATGGCAATATTGGCTGTCTCGTGAACGGCGCGGGCCTTGCGATGGCGACCATGGATATCATCAAGCTTTACGGCGCGGAGCCCGCTAATTTCCTGGACGTCGGCGGCGGCGCGTCGAAGGAGAAGGTGACCGAAGCCTTCAAGATCATTCTCTCCGATCCGCATGTGCAAGGCATTCTCGTAAATATCTTCGGCGGCATCATGCGCTGCGATATCATCGCCGAGGGTATCGTTGCCGCCGCGCGCGAAACTGGCCTCAAGGTTCCGCTGGTCGTGCGGCTCGAAGGAACCAATGTGGAGCTTGGGAAGGAGATCCTGCGCAATTCAGGTCTCCCCATAATCCCCGCCGGCGACCTGGGCGAGGCCGCGCAAAAGATCGTTGCCGAGGTGAAGAAGGCTGCTTGACGCCCCACACAGTCACACAGTATTTTTACTGTGTGGAGGTGTTCAGATGAAAAACATAACCCTTGCGGTTGAGGACGATGTGCTCGCCGCCGTTCGGAAGCTCGCCGCCGAAAGAGAGACGACGGTAAACGGATTGGTCAGGGACTATCTAAAGTCCCTTGCGAAACAGGCTTCGAAAGACGATGCGGCTCGCGCCCGTCAAGAGCTTGTCAAATTGAGTGAAACGACAACCGGACGGTTGCCCGATGACTGGAAATGGAACCGGGAAGATCTCTACGACCGTCCCTCACTTCTTAGACACGAACGTGCTGGTGTATGCGGCGATGGAAAGAAAGGGGGAGGAGGCCAAGAGGGTTCGGGCCGTTGAGCTTCTCCAGGCTGGCGAATTCGGCGTGTCCGCTCAGGTTTTGCAGGAGTTCTACACGACGGTAACAAAAACTTCGGCCGTCGCTCTCTCTCCTGAAGAGGCGGTTGAATGGCTGAAAAGATTCGTCAGGCTTCCATGCGTTTCGATCACGCCTGCGCATGTGATGCGTTCGATCGAGATCGCGCGCCGCTACCGAATCTCATACTGGGATGCTGCCATCATAGCGGCGGCCGGGGACCTTGGTTCAACAATCCTCTACACCGAAGATCTTAATCACGGACAGGCTTACGGTGCGGTAACGGCCATCAATCCCTTCCTCGATCCGCCGGCCCAACCGGGCTTTCACGAATACAGACAGACAGCGCTTGCAAAGGATTAGGGCATGGCCATTCTCGTCGACAGTAACACCAAAGTGATCTGCCAGGGCATCACCGGCGCTCAGGGCACATTTCACACCGAACAGGCCATCGCCTATGGCACAAAGATGGTTGGCGGTGTCACGCCCGGCAAAGGCGGCAGCTCCCATCTCGGCCTGCCCGTTTTCGACACTGTCCACGACGCCGTAAAGAAAACCGGTGCAAACGCAACTGCGATCTACGTGCCGCCGCCCTTTGCCGCCGATGCCATTCTCGAGGCCATCGACGCGGAGATCCCGCTGATTGTAACGATCACCGAAGGCATTCCGGTGATGGATATGGTGAAGGTGAAACGCGCGCTCGATGGATCGAAGTCCCGGCTGGTCGGGCCGAACTGTCCAGGGGTCATCACACCCGGCGAATGCAAGATCGGCATCATGCCAGGCCATATCCACAAGCGCGGCAGCGTCGGTATTGTTTCCCGCTCCGGCACTCTTACCTATGAAGCTGTCCATCAGACGACGCTGGCCGGTCTGGGGCAAACGACTTGCATCGGAATTGGCGGCGATCCTGTAAAGGGCACCGAGCATATCGACGTCCTCGAGATGCTCCTTGCCGATGACGAGACGAAGTCGATCATCATGATTGGCGAGATCGGCGGGTCGGCGGAAGAAGAGGCAGCGGCGTTCTATAAGTCGTCGCCGCGCAAGAAACCGATGGTAGGCTTCATCGCTGGCGTCACAGCGCCTCCGGGCAGAAGAATGGGCCATGCCGGCGCCATCATTGCGGGAGGGAAGGGTTCGGCCGGCGACAAGATCGAAGCCATGAAATCCGCCGGTATCGTCGTCTCTCCCTCGCCTGCCGCTCTTGGGAGCACACTCATCGAAGTATTAAAGGGCTAATCCGCGCCTCTTGGGCGGGGATGCGCTTTTGCGGCACTGTCCGCTCAGGCCAGGAAGGTGAACGAAGTGAGACGGGACGACTTAAACGAAGCGTTTGCACGAACCTCTTTCCTGCAGGGAGCGAATGCCGCCTATATTGAGGATTTGTACAAGTGCTTCCAGGAGAATCCTGGATCGGTTGCCGCCGACTGGCGCGCGTTCTTTACGGACCTGAAGGAGCGAAAGGACGCCGTCCTCTCCGAAACCCACGGCCCATCCTGGAAGCCTGAGGAACGCGCGGTATCCGGTAACGGCGACCTTCTCAACGCGCTCGCCGCAGACTGGGGCAGTGAAGAAAAAGAGATCGGCCGCAAGATCGGCGCCAAAGCGCAAATCCATAGTGTAGAAATCAGCCGTGAAGAGGCCTTCAGGGCAACGCGCGAATCCGTTCGGGCCCTGATGCTCATCCGCGCTTATCGCGTAAACGGACATCTGATTGCGAATCTCGATCCCCTGCATCTCACGCCGCCGCGCGCCCATCCCGAGCTCGACCCCGCGACCTACGGCTTCACGCCGGGCGACCTCGATCATCAAATCTATATCGACAACGTGCTTGGCCTAGAAACTTCGAGCCTGCGTCAGATCATTGAAATCCTGCGCCGGACTTATTGCGGAACCATCGGTTTTGAGTTCATGCACATCTCCTCTCCCGAGCAGAAGCAATGGATTCAGGAGCGTGTCGAGGGGCTGGATAAAGAGGTCGAGTTCACCGAGCTTGGCAAGAAGGCCATCCTGACCAAGCTCATTCATGCGGAAAGCTTGGAGAAGTTCCTCGATAAGAAATACACGGGCACAAAGCGCTTCGGCCTCGAAGGCGCGGAGGCGATGGTGCCGGCGCTCGAGCAGATCATTAAGCGCGGGGGCCAGCTCGGCGTGAAGGAGATCGTGCTCGGGATGCCGCATCGCGGGCGGTTGAACGTTCTGACTAATGTAATGGCAAAGCCCTACCGCGCGCTCTTTCACGAGTTCAAAGGCGGTTCCGCGAACCCTGAGGACGTTGAAGGCTCCGGCGACGTGAAATACCACCTCGGCGTTTCCAGCGACCGGGAGTTCGACGGCAACCAGGTTCACCTGTCGCTGACCGCGAACCCGTCGCATTTGGAAATCGTCGATCCGGTGGTACTCGGCAAAGCGCGCGCCAAGCAGGATCAGCGGCACGACAGGGTCCGTACCCAAGTGCTTCCCCTGCTTTTGCATGGCGATGCGGCCTTCGCCGGCCAGGGCGTCATCGCTGAGTGCTTCGGTCTTTCGGGCCTCAAGGGGCACCGTACTGGCGGATCGATTCACTTCATCGTAAACAATCAAATCGGCTTTACGACGGCGCCGCGCTTTTCGCGTTCCTCGCCGTACCCCTCCGATATTGCACGCATGATCGAAGCGCCGATCTTCCACGTCAATGGCGACGATCCCGAGGCGGTTGTTTACTGCGCGCGCGTCGCGATCGAGTTCCGCCAGCGCTTCCACAAGCCCGTCGTGATCGACATGATCTGCTACCGCCGGCACGGTCACAATGAGGGCGATGAGCCTTCCTTTACCCAACCGTTGATGTACAAGAAGATCCGCGAGCTGCCGAGCGTTATAGAAAGCTACTCCAAGCGCCTCGCCGAGGAGGGTTTGCTCAAGCAGGCGGACGCCGGGAAGCTGAGGACCGGCTTTTGGAACGAGCTCGAAACCGAGTTCGAAGCTTCGGAAGGTTTCCGCCCGAATAAGGCGGACTGGCTCGATGGACGCTGGTCGGGGATTACGCTTGCCGAGGAAGGCCCGCGCCGCGGCGACACGGCCGTCGATATGGATATATTGAAGAGAGCCGGCACCAGCCTGACCGAGCTTCCCAAGGGCTTCACCGTTCACAAAACCGTCGAGCGGCTGCTGGCGAACCGCCGGAAAATGATTGAGGAAGGCCGCGGGATCGATTGGTCCATGGCCGAGGCGCTCGCCTTCGGAACGCTGCTCGAAGAGGGCTTTCCAGTGCGGCTTTCGGGCCAGGACGTCGAGCGCGGCACGTTCTCCCAGCGCCACGCCGCCCTGACCGATCAGGCGAACGAGGATCAGTTCATTCCGCTCAACCACATCTCCGGAAAGCAAGCCCGCTTCGAAGTCATCAACTCGATGCTTTCCGAGGAGGCCGTGCTCGGCTTCGAATATGGCTACAGCCTTGCCGAGCCCAACACGCTCGTGCTTTGGGAAGCGCAATTCGGCGATTTCGCCAACGGCGCTCAGGTCATCATCGACCAATTCCTTGCCAGCGGCGAGCGCAAGTGGCTGCGCATGTCGGGCCTAACCCTGCTGCTCCCGCATGGTTATGAGGGACAAGGCCCCGAGCACTCCTCCGCGCGCCTCGAGCGGTACTTGCAACTCTCGGCGGAGGACAATTGGCAAGTTGCCAACTGCACGACACCGGCCAACTATTTCCATATTCTACGCCGTCAGCTCCATCGCAGCTTCCGTAAGCCGCTGATCTTGATGACACCGAAGTCGCTCCTGCGCCATAAGCGCGTTGTATCGCAGCTCTCCGATTTCGGACCTGGCACGACCTTCCACCGTGTGCTTTGGGATCACGCGCAGATCGGGGCCAGCGACAAGGTGCAGCTTGTGCCCGATCATAAAATTGCGCGCGTCGTGCTCTGCTCAGGCAAGGTTTACTACGACCTGTTCGAGGAGCGGGAGAACCGCGGCACCAATAATGTGTACCTGTTGCGCGTCGAACAGCTCTATCCGTTCCCGGCGCGTGCGCTTATCCAGGAACTGGCCCGCTTTCCGAACGCCGAGATCGTCTGGTGCCAAGAGGAGCCCAAAAACCAGGGTGCTTGGTCGTTCATCGAGGCGAACATCGAATGGGTGCTGGATCACATCGGTGCGAATTGCCGCCGTCCTCGCTATGCGGGCCGCCCGGCTAGCGCCTCCACGGCGGCGGGGTTGATGAGCAAGCACACCGCTGAACTCCACGCTTTCCTCGACGACGCGTTGACGCTACAAAGTTAAGAAGCCCGGAACACGTAAAGACCAGTATGGCCGGGCTCGCCGGGCCATATGTAGCAACGGAACGAATGTTTGCCGAATGGCTCGGTTGGGGCGGCCATGCGTGGCGAAACTTAATTTTGCCTCACCTCAGGGAATGCAGATGGCCACTGAAATCGTCGTGCCCACGCTGGGCGAATCCGTCACGGAAGCTACTGTCGGCAAATGGTTCAAGAAAGCGGGCGATACCGTGAAGGCCGACGAGGCCCTGGCCGAGCTCGAAACCGACAAAGTGACGCTCGAGGTCAATGCTCCGGCTTCGGGGGTCATCTCGGAGATCGCCGTGAGGGAAGGCGAGACCGTTGCGCCCGGTGCTATCTTGGGCTCCATTGCGGAAGGCGTGGCCGTTTCGGGCTCCTCTAAGCCGGTTCAACCGCCTGCGAGCCCGCAAGCCGCTCCGGCTGCGCCCGCGGCTCCGATGCACGCGAATGCAGCGCCTCAGTCAGGTCAGGCCCGCCCTGCCAGTGCTGAAATTCTTGCCCCGTCCGTGCGGCGGCTCTCCGAAGAGAACGGCATCGACCCAGCTTCGGTCAGCGGCACAGGAAAGGACGGCCGCGTGACCAAGGGCGACATGCTCGCCGTGATCGAAAGCGCGGCATCTCAGCTTGGCGCAATCAACTTCCCAAAAACACAGCCCATGCAACCGGCCGCAATTCGCACACCATTGCTGCCCTCCGACGAGGCGCGCGAAGAGCGCGTCCGGATGACCAAGCTGCGCCAGACGATTGCGCGCCGTCTCAAGGAGGCACAAAACACCGCCGCCATGCTCACCACCTTCAATGAGGTGGACATGTCGACGATCATGGCTGTGCGCAATCAATACAAAGATCTCTTCGAGAGGAAGCACGGCGTCAAAATGGGCTTCATGGGCTTTTTCGTGAAAGCCTGCATCCACGCCTTGCAAGAAATTCCAAGCGTCAACGCCGAGGTCGACGGCCAGGACATTATTTACAAGAAGTATTGCCACATTGGCATCGCAGTCGGCTCGGATCGCGGGCTCGTCGTGCCGGTGGTGCGGGACGCGGACCGGAAATCCTTCGCCGAAATCGAGAAAGAGATCGCGAGCTTCGGCAGAAAGGCGCGCGACGGCAAGCTCTCACTAGAAGAGATGCAGGGCGGAACTTTCACCATCTCGAATGGCGGCGTTTATGGCTCGCTGATGTCGACACCGATTTTGAACGCGCCGCAGTCTGGCATTCTCGGCATGCACAAAATTCAAGAGCGTCCGGTAGCCGTCAACGGCAAGATCGAAATCCGCCCCATGATGTATCTCGCGCTGTCCTACGATCACCGCCTTGTGGATGGCAAAGAGGCTGTTACATTCCTGGTGCGCGTGAAAGAAAGCCTGGAAGACCCGCAACGGCTGGTGCTCGATCTGTAGTAGCTTGCTCCGCCTGCTTCGGATTGACGGCCGGCATTTATCCCATATCATCGGCCCTCATGGGATGAGCACTTCAAGAGGTCCCTAACGCTTATGCTTCGGCATACCGTCAGGGATCCCTGGGGATACCCCAGGGAGGCTTATTTTCTTAGGCACGGCGCTGCACGATGCCCCGTAGGCGGAGCCTACACCCCATCGCGCCATACATGACCGGTTGGAGTGCTCATTCCTCCGCCTTTCGCCGTGTGGAGGGTCCATGGACGCAGAGTTATGGATTGCTCGAAATCTCGCCACCGCTTGGCTCGCAACCGAGTGGACGAGGACAAGGCTTTTGGCCGAGGCCCAAAAACTCCTCGGGCCCGCCACGAGACTGCCCCAGCGAATTCTCGTCCGCGAGTTGCTGGCATGCGCACCTGCATCTTATCCGCCTTCGCTGGATTGGATTGTTGCTTTCTTATTGGAGTCGGCTTGGTTTCGCGAGGCAAGCGCGCGCGTCGCGCAAAAACCTGCCAGCGTTCAGCCTATTCTGCAGCCTGCGAAATTCGCTCCGGCAAAACAATTTGCCACTCTCGCCATACCGCGGATCGCAACACCGGGCGATCTGTCAAAATGGCTGAATATTTCCCTCGAGCATCTCGATTGGTTCGCCGATACAAGGCATTTCAATCGCAAGCCGGCGAACCCGATCTTTCAGCATTATAACTATAGATTCATAGCGAAGAGACATGGTCCACCCCGGCTCGCCGAAGAGCCCAAACCCCGCCTCAAGGCTATCCAAAGGCTAATATTGCACGAGATCCTGGACTTGGCGCCCGTTCATCCCAGCGTGCACGGTTTCGTCAAAAAGCGATCGTGCCTCAGCGCGGCGCAAATTCACTCGGGCGAGTTTATCGTTGCTGCCCTCGATTTACGGGATTTCTTCCTTCGCACACAGGTGTCTCGCGTGCACGCCGTATTCCGAAGGCTCGGCTATCCAAGCGCTGTCTCGTTCCTGTTAACGGGGCTTTGCATCAACAGCGCGCCAGACTCGGTTTTTCAGACGATTTCCGATGACAAGTGGCACGACCGGGAGACGCGCGCCCTCTACCTGGCGCCTCATCTTCCGCAAGGCGCTCCAGCCTCCCCCGCTCTCTCCAACTTTGCCGCCTGGAGGATGGATTGCCGCCTTCAAGGGCTCGCCCGGCGCTTTGAGGCCAACTACACGCGCTATGCCGACGACCTCACCTTTTCTGGCGATAAGGCATTTGCAGGCAGGCTAGATGCGTTCCTTAGCGGTGTGAAAGCAATTTTGACGGACGAGGGGTTTGCACTGAACGGGCGGAAGACGCGCATCATGCGGCGGGCAAAGAGCCAGCGCGTTATAGGAATTACCGTCAACGATCACCTTAACGTGCCGCGCGAGGCCTATGACGAACTGAAAGCGATCCTGCACAATTGCCGGAAGCACGGTCCGGAAAATGAGAACCGGGCGAACCATCCGGCCTTTCGAGCGCATCTCGATGGCCGCGTCACCTGGGTTGAGAACGTCAACCCAGCACGCGGTGAGAAATTACGCAATGTTTTCCGTGACATCAAGTGGCAATCGGGTGCAATGAACGATAAGGAACCCTAAGTGGAAAACTGGATTATGCCTGGGCACCGCCCGGCACTGGGCTGCCAAAAAAGCTAGGATAAACGCAAATTTGACGCACCAGATGTGCGGGCGCTCTGGAGACTTGAGCCTCCGCCGGCTATACAGCGTGCAAAGCTGTGCGGAGGCGGCAAGCAAGCTTGGAGGCGAGCCATATGACGGATGCATACGATCTCATTGTCATCGGAACGGGGCCGGGCGGTTACGTCTGCGCAATCCGTGCAGCGCAGCTTGGGTTGAAAACCGCGGTCGTCGAGAAAAGCGCGACCTTCGGAGGCACTTGCCTCAATATCGGGTGCATTCCGTCGAAAGCGCTGCTGCACGCCTCCGAACTTTACGAGGAAGCCAATCACGGCTTCGAGGCGATGGGCATCAAGGCCAAGGCAGAGCTCGATCTTGCCGCGATGATGAAGTACAAGGCCGAAGGCGTGGACGGCAACGTCAAGGGCATCGAGTTCCTTCTCAAAAAGAACAAGATCGACACCCACCGCGGCATCGGACGCGTCGCCGGCACTGGGCGCGTTGTGGTCCGGCCGGTCAATGGCGGCGAGGAAAAGACGCTCGATACCAAAGCTATCGTGATCGCGACAGGCTCCGATATCATCCGGCTGCCGGGGATCGAGATCGACGAAAAACGCGTCGTTTCGTCCACAGGGGCGCTTGAGCTGGAGAAGGTTCCCGGGCATTTCCTTGTCGTCGGCGCCGGGGTCATCGGCCTCGAACTCGGCTCCGTTTGGCGCCGGCTTGGCGCAAAGGTCACGGTCGTCGAGTTCCTGGATCGCATCGTTCCTGGCTTGGACGGCGAGGTCGCAAAGCAGTTCCAGCGCTTGCTGCAAAAGCAGGGGCTGGAGTTCCGCCTGGGCCAAAAAGTGACGGCCGTGCAGGCGAATGGAGCCGGCCCCCTGAAGGTGCAGGTGCAGCCGGCTCAAGGCGACGGGCAGCAAGAGGTCCTCGATGCGGATGTGGTTCTGATTGCCATCGGCCGAACGCCATATACGGAGGGGCTCGGCCTCGAAGAAGTTGGCGTGCAGATGGACAATAAGCGCCGTATCGTCATCGATGGCCATTTCCGCACAAACGTCCCCGGCATTTACGCCATCGGCGATGTTGTCCGCGGCGCGATGCTCGCCCATAAAGCCGAGGATGAGGGGATTGCAGCCGCCGAGATCATCGCCGGGAAGGCCGGTCATGTGAACTACGGCGTCATCCCGAACGTGATCTACACCTTCCCCGAGGTCGCGAGCATTGGCCAATCCGAGGAGGAGCTGAAAGCGGCGGGAATTGCCTATAATGTGGGCAAATTCCCCTTCACAGCCAATGGGCGCGCCAAGGTGAACCGGCAGACCGACGGGTTCGTCAAGATTTTGGCCGATGCCAAGACCGATCGCGTGCTCGGCGTTCACATCGTAGGGCCGGATGCGGGCAATATGATCGCCGAAGCAGCGGTGCTCATGGAGTTCGGCGGATCGGCCGAAGACCTCGCCCGCACCTGCCACGCTCATCCGACGCTCACCGAGGCCGTCAAGGAAGCGGCGCTCGCGGTAGGCAAGCGCGCGATACATGTTTAGGGGGCTGGCTGCCATGCCGGCGCGAGCGGCGATTCTACTGGCGTTAGCACTAACCTGGATCGCGGGTCCCTGCGACCTGGCACCCGCCTCTGCCCAGGGGGCGCTGGCACGTGCCCGCCGTTCCTTAATCGTCCTCGGCCGGCAGCATCCGGGCCGCATCACGGGATTGGCGGACGATGGCATCGTCGTCGATCTCAGAGACGGCGGCGCGCAATTGGTTCAGTACGGCGAAATCTGGCGGATACGCCGTGCCTTCGCTAGCGACGAGCCCGCCGGCACGACTGTCGTCGATTTCGCGAATAACCGGCTTTTCGTTGCGACGCCGCTCGCCGGTCTCATTAGCGATGCCCGTAAGAAGATTCCGCTCGTGCAATTCACCGCGCCAAACGGCGAGGCTATTTACATGGCCGCGAGCAAGGTCACCGATATTTCCAATGCGCTGCCGGGTCTGCATAATCCGCTGAGCAAAACGGTGATCGGGACGCGCGACGGCGCTCAGCAGGTTACGGAGGCGGCCGATGCGGCAAGGCGTATTGTGGCCGGCGCGCAGACGGCTCCATAACGGGATTTAAGATGTGGCGCATCGGCGTTGACCTCGGCGGAACGAAAATCGAAGCGCTCGCGCTGTCGCCAAGCGGCGAGGAGCGCAACCGGCTTAGGGTTCCGGCCCCGCGCGGCGACTATGGCGCGACACTCGGCGCGATCGCCGCACTTGCCAAAAGATGCGCGGAGGGCCTGGCGGCATCCGAAGTCGCGGGCATTGGCATAGGCATACCAGGCAGCCTCTCGCCCAAGACGGGCCTCGTCCGCAACGCGAATTCGACTTGGTTGAACGGCCGCCCGCTGCTTCAAGACCTTGAGGCCCGTTTCGAGTGGCCTCTCGTCATCGAGAATGACGCCAACTGCTTCGCGCTCTCGGAAGCCGCCGACGGCGCGGCGCAAGGGCGCGGCACGGTTTTCGGTGTGATTTTGGGGACGGGTACCGGCGGCGGGATCGTGACCGATGGAAGGCCGCTACTCGGGCACAACGCCATCGCGGGCGAATGGGGCCACAATTCTCTGCCGTGGCCGGATGCGGAAGAAGCGCCAGGGCCGGCCTGCTATTGCGGAAAGCGAGGCTGTATCGAGACCTTCCTTTGCGGACCCGCGCTTGAAAAACAGTATCTCGCGCTTTCGGGACATGCGGCGGACGCGAAATCCATCGCAGAGCGCGCGAAAGGAGGCGAGGGTGCAGCGCAGACTGTGCTTGCCACTTACGCGCGGAGGCTTGCGAAATCGCTGGCAACCGTGATCAACATCGCAGACCCGGATGCGATTGTCTTCGGCGGAGGCGTATCCAACATCGGCGTCATTATCGAAATGGCTGCGGCGGAACTGCCGGCATGGGTGTTCTCAGATTGTTTCGATACGCCGCTCATGGCCAATAAATGGGGCGATTCGAGCGGTGTCAGGGGCGCGGCACGCCTGATATGCCCCAGGTAACCCGGCTTTCGCCGGGCTACCTGTGCAATATCGATGCAGTACGATTTCGTGCTTACAAACTAAGGAATGTAGCCAAAATAGCAAAGATTGCGCATTTGGCATCACTCATTTGAATGAACCGCCACGCTTTCGCCTATGTTTTGCCCGGATCGATGCTAATTTGCAACAAATATAGTTGAGCAAGAGCTGAGCGCGGTTAGCCGCGTGTCTGCCGCGACAGCGCGACCGGCAAGTCCAAGCTTGCCAAGATATTAGCGCATCGCTAAGATTCCGCTGACTTTTTCAAGCCAAGGAGATTTCGGGTACATGCGCGCAAGACCGGCCATGTGCGTTGGCGTATGCACAATCAGGCGTCCTCAGATGCTTGAGAAATGCGTGCGCTCTTTGATTTCTCAGGAGAATGTTAGCAATATCGATCTGCATATCCTGGTCATCGACAATGACGCGACACCTTCCTCCCAGCAAGTTGTTGAAGCGGCTGGGCGCAGTTCGCCGTTCCCGATCCATTATCATCATGAGCCCAGACGCGGGATTCCCATGGCGCGGAACCGCGTTTTAGAAGAGGCGATAGCGCTGGGAGCCGATTGGCTTGCGTTCATTGACGACGATCAGACAGCACACCCGTCTTGGATGGAAAAGGCGCTTTTTGTTGCGCAACGCGACAACGCCGACGTCGTCAAATCGCGAACATTCTTTGTTCTGCCCGAGCCTCTGCCATTTTGGAGCACCCACAGAAACCCTGACCCAGCCGAAATCGCAGGCGCGGGCGAGGTGGCGGACGACGGTCCTATCGAAAGCCGCCGGCGAAGAGAGGTTGCGACCAACGGCGTGCTGCTTTCCGCACGGCTCATACGTGCGGACGGCATGGGTTTGCGTTTCAACGAAAGGCTTGCACTTGGAGGCCTCGAGGACGGTGAGTTCTTCACAAGAGCCTCTGAGATGGGCGCGGTGATCGTACGGTCGGCCATGCCGGTTGTGACGGAGGAAGGGCATCCCTCACGCGCTACATACTGGCGTCAGATGTTGCGAGGCCTCGCACAGGGCGGCGCGATGGCCGCGCGCTACAAACTCACGAACCCGACTTGGCGGATGGCATTCAGGTACGTAGCTGTTTCGATTTTGAGATCTCTGCGGGGGATTGGGCAGCTTCTGATTTCGCCGTTTTTCGCGCCGTTCGCCATGCGCCGTTTCAAATTCACCGCGCTCGAAGGAGGACGGAATCTCTTCGTAGCGGCCGGGGCGCTTGGCGGCCTCTTCTCGCTGCAATACGGGTTTTATGATCGGATCGACGGCTATTGACCGGATCATAGCTGTGCCCTACGGCTGCTATTAACCAGGGCGGGCAATCGATTTACAATCCGGGAAATCCGGCGTAGGAACGCGCGTCCATTCTCCGCTCTCACAAAAGAGTAACATGTCTTCCACTACCGCTTCGCTGCCGGGTTCGATTGCTCCGGCCTCCGGCATCTCAGCGACAAAAACCGCTGTCTGGATCTTCGCTATTTTGGGGGCAATCTACCTCGTCTGGCCCGTCTGGCGCATGGGCTTTCCGCTGGATGCCAACATAAACGAGGGCTGGCACGGCTGGTACATCGACTCGGTCCTGAAGGGCCAGCCGCTCTACCCAGGCCCGCACGAGATGCGGGTCAACAACTATCCGCCGCTGTCGTTCTACCTGACGGCGGCGGTAGCGAAGCTGACGGGCGACGCGATCCTCGCGGGACGGCTGCTCTCGCTCGCTTCGCTGTTCGTTCTCTCCGCCGCAGCGGGCATATCCGTGCGGGCGCTGGGCGGGTCGCGCGCCGCGGCGGCTTTCGGCGCCGTTTGGCTTTTCGCAACCCTGGCACAGTTCTTTCAGAACTATGTGGCCGTGAACGATCCGAGCTTGCTTGCGGTTGCGCTCGCGGGCCTGGGGCTTGCCTATTTTTTGCACTGCCTGCGGGCGCGGCGTGCCGTCGAACCGGCCATCGCACTGATGGTGATCGCCGGTTTTTTCAAGCATAATTTTCCAGGCATTCCGCTTGCTGCGCTCATCTGGCTGGCGCTAATAGACAAAAGAGCGGCGCTGCGCGCGGCCCTATTTGGCGCGGCCCTTACCTTCGGCGGGCTTTTGCTCTGCGCCGCAGCGTTCGGTCCCGATTTTGCCACGCAAATGCTGATGCCGCGCGAGATGACCTTCAGACATGTGTTGATGGCAGTCAACCGGCTGCAGTGGATCGCCCCGGCCGTGGCCGCTTGGGCGCTTTGGGCCTGGCGAAACCGGACGCAGCCCGCAGCGCAATTTACCGCACTTCTGATTGGGATCACGCTCGTCAACGGGCTTGGCATTGCGGCCGGCGCGGGCGTTACCTATAACGCCTATTTGGCGCTGACTTTTGCGAGCGTGATCGGGATCGGGCTGGCCATCGAGGGGTTCGATACGGCGGCTATAGCGCGGCGGTTCAGCGGCGGCGCTGCCAGGGTGACGATTGTAGCCGTGCTGCTGCTTAGGCTCGTCCTGTCGCAGCATTATGAATTCTACCTCGTACTCGCAAGCCCATCTTTCCGGGAAGACTACCGCCAGCACGCCGCGGCATTGAATGCCGAGATCGCACGCATTCGAAGCATTCCCGGCCCCGTTTCGTGCCAGCCCATTAGCCTTTGCTACCGCGCTGGCAAGGATTTCGTCTATGAACGCTATTGGGTGCAGCAGCTTATTGCAACGGGCAGGCTGACCCAGGACGCGGTTGACCAGGCCATCCCTGAGCGGGGGATACGGTTCGAAGCGGCCGATCCCAGCATCTGGGTTAGAAAAAGGCTCTTGTTTTGAGCGTAGTTTCAGCCGCAGCGCGGACATGGTCTAAAGCGCGCCGCATTGATGTATCGAATTTGGCGCGGCCGTCATCGCGAGCCGGCTTTAGCCGCGGTTGCGTTCCAACGGCACTGGCACTGCGACAGTTGACGTCATCCTGGAAGCCGCTCTCAGCTATCCATTCGCGATCGCAACAGACATCGCGCCGCATTTGTAACGGTCCCGGATAAGGCGCGAGCGCCGTTCCAGCCCTCTCCCGTCCCGCATCCGCTAGCGGATGCGGGCACTCTGCGTTGCAAGCTCGCCAAGGCGAGCTTGCTGGAAGAGGGAGCAGGCGTGCCCGCTGCAACCGCGTACCCTCTCCCCTTGCGGGAGAGGGACAGGGTGAGGGGGAGCCCTACGCTGTGCGGGCTGGTACACGATTTCGATGGCTGGGCGGAAATATCGGGGTAATCAAGTTCCGGGATAACGCTGACGGCTTAGCCTGACAGCGCGGCCTTGAGCGCGTAAAGCGCGTCGAGCGCCTCGCGGGGGCTCAAGCTGTCGGCATCGAGTGCCGCGAGCTTCTCAAGCACAGGATGCGTTGCAACCTCCTCGCCCCTTGGCGCAGGCGCCGAAAACAGCGGCATATCGGTTGGAAGCGTGAGCGGCCCATGCGGCCCCTGCCCGTTTTCGAGCTGGGCCA
>JBKQOR010000216.1:0-2605 GCA_052145435.1 Rhodomicrobium sp.
GCGGGAAGCGGTAGAAATCGGCGGTCATGCCGTCCACCGAGGTCACGGCGCGCAACGCCAGCACATGCTGGTAGGTGCGCGCGTCGCCCATCACGCCCACGCTCTGCACCGGCAGCAGCACGGCGAACGCCTGCCAGATCTCGTCGTAAATGCCGTTGCTGCGCAGCTCCTCCAGATAGATCGCGTCGGCCTTGCGCAGCACGGCGAGTTTCTCATCGGTGATCGCGCCAGGGATGCGGATGGCGAGCCCTGGGCCCGGGAACGGATGCCGCTTCACGAATGCCTCGGGCAGGCCAAGCTCGCGGCCGAGCGCGCATAGCGACAGGATGGCTTATGCGAACAGCTTCTCGATGTCTGCCATCGGGCGAAAAAGCTTCATCGGCATTTCCGGGAATGGCAAGAAGCTTTCACGCTCATAAAAGCGCCGCGCCGCATCGTCCTTCGCCTCGACGATAACCGCAAAGGATGCGATTTCGCTTCGCAGCGCGCGAAAGAGCGCATCTGCCAAAAGAAAGCGCCCGTAACCGCGCCCTTGGAAGCGCTTATCGACGGCAAGCCTCCCAAGCAGTGTCGCCGGAACCTGCGGGTAACGCGGGAGGCGGCGGACTATTTCGGCTGGCAATTCACCGAGCTTTACGGCGGTGGACGAGAGCGTGTAATAGCCCGCAATCGTGCCATCGGAGAGGACCAGGACGAACGGTGCCGCTATGTGCTTGCGGGCATCCTGGCTGGCTTGGCTCCAGAAATAGCGATCAAGCGGTTCGGCCCCGCTCGTGAATGCACTACGCCGGTGGCCGGGGCCAAGCGGTTCGACTCTTGGCTTATCTTCGGACGGTCCACCCACCGGCTACATGCCCGCTTTTTCGCGGTAGCGGCGTACCGTCTCGCGGAGCCGTTCGTTGACGGGTTTGGGATTGAGCAAGGCGTCGACGAAGGCTTCGCTATCCTTTACGGACAATTCGAGCTGCTGGTGGTCTTCGATCGCCCGGCGCGCAGCATCCTGTACGCTGCTCAGCACAAAATCCGTGACCGTCCGGCCTTGCAATGCGGCTGCACGTTCGATGAGCATTTTTTGCTCCACTGTCACCCGCGCCTCCAGACGCTGGGACCGCGTTCGGCTGCGGGATGATTTCGACGCTGTTTGTGCCATGGCGTGTCTCCCGTTCCAGTGTACGGCCAAAGGCCGGGTATTTCAAGAACTCTGCACTCTCTTTACACTCTCTCCGCGAACTCAAAACAATCTTAACCTTTTCAATTGATCCTCCAGCCCCCCCCCCCCATGTTAGCATTTTGTTCAGCGCCGGGTTCAAAGGCCATGGCGGAGTTCTAGGTTTGGTGCAAGTAAATCGGATTAAAGGAAACTTTCGATGTTCAGACCTCTGCGTTTCGTAGTTTTCCACTCATCGCAGCCGCAATTCCGCTCTCCTCTGGGGTGGCCGGCAGCCTGCCTATGCAGTCTCGGGCTTTCCCTTCCCGTCCGTTGATCCTTGTACAGATGTTCGATAGCGAACGCTGCAAGGCTCGTTGCCAACGGCAGTATCAACTCTGTTACGATGTCGTAAATAGACACCAGTGGGTAACAGATTACAAACAGCTCGCATTAGATAATTGCGAAACCGATTACGAAAACTGCGTCAAAGATTGCCTACGCTAACCGAAATCAACACAGCGTTGTGCATGCCCTGGAATGCATAGCTAAGCGAACCGCCGGAACTCAGCGAAATCCCATGACGGACGACGCAGGAGACCTTGCGAGGTAAGCAAAACTCTAAAGGGAAACTTGATATGTTCAAATATCTACGCATCGCAATTCTTCCGCTCATCGTAGCCGCCACGCCGATCACGCACGCCATGGCCGAAGGGCTGGCTGCCAAGAATCAGGCTGCGCCCTACGACACCCAGACACACATCATCCTCGTCGATAGATATGAGGACATTAAAGGGTGCCAAAGGGCGTGTGAAGAAGACAAACAACGATGTTGGGATCTCCAAGACCGTAATTACCGAGCGGACGACCCCAGGTATAAACAAGCAATATACGCCTGTTCAGCCGTCAACATCGAGTGCCGCAGAGCTTGCTATCGATAGTTATCACGACAGTGGTGCAGCCGCCCGCGCCTTCAGGGCTTTCGGCCTGCTATGCGAAGGAGATGCGGACCTTAGGAATGTAACCGAAGGCCTCCGGCGTTGCTCGCCGGAGGCCTTAAGAGGTACTATTTCATGGTTCTGGCGGTTTTTGTACAAATAAATGTACTTGGAACATCCACAGTAGAGCCGGAGTTGCTGCGAGCGAAGCGAATCAATCCAAAGCTAAGTCGCGGATATCGGCATGGATCGCTAGGGCGGCCAAGGCTGCCTCGTAATGACGCACAGCGCACATTGCTCTCAGAGCTAGTCTCTCGCTTGTGATGCCCAAGCCATGTGGTGAACGGCCATGGCGTTGCTAACTCACCGCCTTGCGCTTACTCCCACTCAATCGTGCCGGGCGGCTTCGACGTTACATCGTAGACGACGCGGTTGACGCCCTTCACCTCGTTGACGATGCGCGTGGCGATGTGGCCGAGCAAATCCAGCGGGAAGCGGTAGAAATCGGCGGTCATGCCGT
>JBKQOR010000217.1:0-3629 GCA_052145435.1 Rhodomicrobium sp.
TGGTCATCGCCGCCGTCATGCGCAGGCTTATCGTCACCCTCAACGCCATGCTGCGGACCGGAACGCCTTGGAGCCACGCAAAAATCGCTTGACCGCAAACACGGTAGATACGGCGCGAAGGGCGCCGCTCCGGGATGACGATAGAGGGCGGGGCACCACGTCGTGGCTCGCGCTACGCGCCGTTTTAGCAAGACCTTGAGCTAAACGGCTTTCGCCTTCTCGCGAAGGATGTACTTTTGCACTTTGCCCGTGGACGTTTTCGGCAGCTCCGCGAACACGACGAAGCGGGGCGCCTTATAGTGGGCGACGTGCTGCCGGCAGAAGGCGACGATGTCCTCCGCGGTGACAGTCTGGCCCGGCTTCAGCTCGATGAAGGCACAAGGAGTCTCGCCCCACTTTATGTCCGGCTTGGCGACGACGGACGCGGCCTGCACGGCGGGATGCTTATAAAGCACGTCCTCAAGCTCGATGGAGGATATGTTCTCGCCGCCCGAGATGATGATGTCCTTCGAGCGGTCCTTGAGCTGGATGTAGCCGTCCGGGTGCATCACACCGAGATCCCCGGAGTGGAACCAGCCGCCGGCGAAGGCTTCAGCGGTTGCCGCTGCATTTTTGAGATACCCTTTCATGACCACATTGCCGCGGAACATGACCTCGCCCAGGGTCTCGCCATCGGCCGGAATGGGTATCATCGCGGCCGGGTCGATGACGTTCAGGTCTTCCAGCGGCACGTAGCGCACGCCTTGGCGGGCTTTTTTCTGCGCCTGGGCGGCGGCATCGAGCGCATCCCACTCCTGCTTCCACTCATTCACAACGGCTGGACCGTAGACCTCGGTGAGGCCGTATACGTGGGTCACGTTGAAACCGGCCTCGCGCATTTCCGCGAGCACAGCTTCGGGCGGAGGAGCGCCAGCGGTGATGAATTCAACGCTACGATCGAGCTTTCTTTTGACCTCTGCTGGTGCGTTGAGCAGAGTCGACATCACGATGGGCGCGCCGCAAAGATGGGTGATATCGTGCCCGGCGAGCGCGTTCCAGACCAAATCCGGGCGGACATAGCGAAGGCAAATTTGAGTGCCTGCGACGACGGGGATCGTCCAGGGAAAGCACCAGCCGTCGCAATGAAACATCGGAAGCGTCCAGAGATAGCGCGGATGCTTGGCGATGCTTGCGGCAAGCGTGTTGCCGATGGCGAGCAGATAGGCGCCGCGATGGTGATAGACGGCGCCTTTGGGATTACCAGTCGTACCGGAGGTATAGTTGAGCGTGATCGCGTCCCACTCGTCGTCCGGCATTTTCCAGGCGAACTCAGGATCGCCCGTCTCAAGGAACTCTTCATAGTCCGTGTCCGACAGGCGGGAGCCAAGGCCTGTAAACACAGGGTCGGCATAATCCACGATAACAGGGCGCCGGGTGGCGAGCTTCAGCGCCTCGCTAATGATCCCGGAGAATTCGGTATCGGTGATCAGCACCTCTGTCTCGGCGTGGTCGATCATAAACGCGATGTTCGCCGCGTCGAGCCTCGTGTTCATCGAGTGAAGCACACCGCCAGTCATGGGCACGCCGAACTTCGCGTCAAGCATGGCCGGGACGTTGGGCAACATCACAGAAACTGTGTCGCCTTTGCCGATCCCGATCTTTGTAAGCGCCGATCCCAGGCGGCGCGCACGCGCGTAAAACTCAGCATAGGTGAAGCTCAGTGCGCCGTGCACGACAGCTGGATGATCCGGATAGACGTGAGCGGCGCGGGCAAGAAAGCTGAGCGGCGTTAGCGGCTGATAATTGGCGGGATTTTTGTCGAGGTTTTGGGAGTAGGCTTCGGTCATGGGCACCTTCCAAATCGGTTTGAGCCGTTAAAAAAATCGAAACCCGCGATTCAGGCAAACTATAGGCCTCGATGGCCCCCTCCCGGAAGAAGATCTGTTAGCGCAGCGGGCAGGCGCAAAAGGCGGCCCTTCGCTGAGATCAGAACGCATTGCGCCTGAAGGCGGAAAATGGGTTGGCCTTCGCGCAAGATCGTTTGGTTCAGAACGATGCTGGCTTTCGTAATCTCGCCAGCGCTTGTGTGAACTTCAAGGATCTCGTCGATGCGGGCGGGCTTCAGAAAATCGGCTTGAATTCGCCTCACCGCAAAAGCGCAGGGTTCGCCTGCGAAGGAGCCGCCGGCCAGCTCGAAATGGTGAATTCCAGCGAGGCGCAAATAATCGGACCGGCCCCGTTCGCACCAGCGCAAATAGGACGTGTGATAGACAAGGCCCGAGAAGTCGGTGTCCTCGAAATAGACCCGCACAGGCAAGATGTGGCCAGCACCGCTAAGGCGGCCGGAAAGTTCGGGCCAAGGGGCGGTCTGGGATTGCTCGCTCACTTCGAGTCCTTCGGTTCGAAACTGTCTCATAGCGGTTCGGTGCGGTAGGCGTAAAGTGGCTCTTTTTCAGCCGCCGGCGAGCCCCTCCAGCGGCACCGGCCAATAGCCCGGTCTCATGTCCTCGGGAACGGGCAGGGAAATAGCATCGCAAGTCAATAGGCCATCGATGCGAAAGAACGAAGTCGTTGTTCGATACGTCCCTTAGAGCGGCTGTCCGGCAACCTGCAAAGCGCTCCCGGAGCTTGCCTTACTTCCCTCGTTTTGAAGCCTTCGCTCTTAGCCGGCGGCGATCTCGTCCATGGGGAGAGGCCAATAGCCCGGCTTCGAGCCTTCATGATCGGGCACAGAAATGGAATCGCGGAACAATGTTCCATCGATGCGGAAAAACGAGACCGTCGATCGCCACATGCCGATGGTGGCATGTTCACGCGTCAGGAAAGAGCTCCTGGAGACAATCGAGATGCAAGCGATCTCCCCCTTAAAGATACTGCGCTGAAGTGCCCTGTCCTCGAGCATTTGAGCCTGGACACCGCAAACAATCCGGACGAGATCTAGTCCGATCCAATTGACGATTGAGGGCCGCTTGGCGATTCTTAACTGGGAGAGAGCTTGCAGGTTCAAATTCCGGTGAAAGCAAAGGGCGCGCGGCACGGGTGCGTTGTTGACTGCTACTTTCAGGATATCGAGAGATATATCGGACGGCTTGTAGAGTACGTCCCTGAACTGCTTCTGCTGAGTTAGGTTAGGCTTGTTTTCACCGCTCTCCCATCGCGATATGGTTTTCTGCGATACGCCTAGCAACAGGCCCAAATCGCGTTGACTTAGGCCGTACAGAATTCTGTAATGCTTAACTATGCTATTCCATTCGGGCTGCATCGCGCGGGTCGCAATAATTGAGAATCCTTACTTATAGATATATCCGGCCATCATAGAAAGTGAAGAGTTGATTGGATTGACAAGGATTATCCGTGCCGCGCTGGTTCGGGACATTATGTGTGCGCGGCCGATGCCGAACCCGCGCAAGAGCTTGTAAGCGTTAGCGGGCTGTCTCATACCGCATCCGGTTGAATAGTTCGCGGGCGTCACCCCGGAAAGCGCCGTCAGCGCTTATCCGGGGTCTTGCAACGTTCGAAGCGCCCGTAAAGATCCCGGATTGTATGTTGCTGACGGCTAACTTTCCCGCCCCGCTAATCGGCGAAGGTGTGCCCGTGAGGCGGGCGGCCGCCCACCTCACGGGCGGCGCGCGGCCGCATCCCGGATAGAC
>JBKQOR010000218.1:0-10488 GCA_052145435.1 Rhodomicrobium sp.
GCGCCAAGGGCGTCATCAACCGCAAGGACTTCAAATGCTGGGGGCAGATGCCCAAGGTCGGCACACCTGAATATAACGACTGGTTCAAGGAGACCCGCAAATTCGGCGCCGCGATCTGGGAACACACCGGCAAGGGCAACAACGTCGATTTTGTCTTCGAGCATCCGGGCGAGGCCACAATTCCAGTCTCGGTCTTCGTCGTGAAGCGCGGCGGCATGATCGTGATTTGCGCCGGAACGACGGGATACAACCTCACGCTCGATGCCCGCTATCTTTGGATGCACCAGAAGCGTTTGCAGGGTTCCCACTTCGCCAATCTGCTGCAGGCGAGCCAAGCCAACCGCCTCATGGTAGAGCGCCGGATCGATCCGTGCATGAGCGAAGTTTTCCCCTGGACCGATATCCCGAAAGCGCATATGCGCATGTGGAAGAATGAGCATCGTCCGGGAAACATGGCAGTTCTCGTGAGTGCGCCGCATACGGGCTTACGCACCTTCGAGGACGCTATCGAAGCCTCGAAAGCGCGGTTCGGCTAAATCCGGGCTTCGTTCTTGAATCCGCGCGGAATTAAGAGAACGGAAGGGCACGCATGACGGGAACATCGGGGGACTTTTTGCAGGCGGTCTACGGTTTGCGTAAGGCTGCCGAGGCCGAGTTCAGCGGCAACGAGTATTATCGGGTGGCGAACGAGATCGCCGGCCTTGCGGAGCTTGCGGGATGGGACAAGGACGCGCCGGCTGGAAAAGGTGCCGCTTACGGCTTCGCATCCATGCTTGCCGAGGTCCGTAAGCTTGCCGCGGCCGGTGTCCCGGCCAACCGCCATAGCCTGGTCGCGCACAAGCTCGACCTGCTGCAGGCGATTTTGACGCCGCCAGCGAAAGAAACCGGAAAAGCCGGCGCGATGAGCGAAAAGCGTGAGGCCGCTATCGCGGCCAATGCTGCCGCGGGTACATCCGCCGCGCCGAAACCGGGCTTTAGCGAGCTTGCCGCGCTTTCGGCAGCGCGCGTCCAGGAAATGGCTGAGAGCCTCGGCATCGCCCCAGCGCACCGCATCCCTCATGCGGCAGCTGAAGCTCCAGCCGGTTTAGGGATGGAAAGGCGCAGCTCCGAACCCTGTGCGATGGCAGAACTCGCCCCGGTCACCATGGAGCCGCTGGCGCCCGCCGCCATTCCTGCCGGGCAAAAGGTCGCAGAGGAAACGCCAGCAGAACGGAGGTTGGAAAGGCGAAGCTCTGAGCCCGTCAAGGAAATCCTGGAGGCCATGGAGCCCGCCCCCATCCTCGCCGAAGGCCCTCCCGAGCCAGACCCTGCAGAGGCTGCGTTTTATTTGGGATCACCGGCCCCTCAGAGCGATGCTGGCCTCGAAGAAGAAGAAGTCCGTGCAGACATAGCCGCAGCGGAGGCCGCCGCAGAGCCTGCGGCGCTGGTCTCCGCGGCAGTGCCCGATAACGCGGCCCCTCCAGCCGGGCAGAAGATCGAGGTCAAGAAGCCCGATCAAACCAAAGCGAAGCCGCCGAAAACGCTCTTCAAGCTTTGGCTCGATCTCGCCTTCGGACGCAAAGACTGACTGGTGCGTCCGGCAGCGTCCTTGAGTATCCCATCAAAGGCGATGATACTCTAAGTGTTCGAAAGGAAACTAGAATGAGTTCTGCTGCCGAACCGGGCCACTTCGCCGGGGCTGTTGTGGTGCCAAATCTGCTTCAGCTTTGCGGCGAAGCCGCAAGCAATTCGGCGCAGCTCTTGGGGCGTGCCTCGGCGGCGGTCCGGTCGAAGGTTACGGAGAACGGCGCGCTCGACGCCGATAGGATCGAGCGCGAACAGCACGCCTGTCATGGCTTGGCTTGGCTCGCAACCTATGCCGAGGCCATCAAGCAGATGACGGCCTACGCGGAGCGGCTCAATGGAGCGGGCCGCTTCGGCGAGATGGAGGCGCTACTCACGCAGATCGGCGTTGGCGAATATGTGACGCAGATTCTTGGCGGCATTCCGATGTGCCAATCCGAGACGGTGCGCTTCCATGAGCTGGATTTGACGCCTGAGGACCGGGACGCATTCGCAAGCCTTTCGGTTGCCACCCTCATCAAGGCAAATTCGCCGGAAGCGCGTGCCCGGCTCGTCGAGCTGATCCGGCACGCGGAGGGGTCGGGCCATTTCGGCGAGAGTGGCGTCGACGAAACCCTTGAGGCCATGCGGGGCGAGATGCGCCGTTTCGTCGAGGCGGAAGTCAAGCCGCACGCCCACGAATGGCATATGCGGAACGCCTACATCCCGCTCGAAATCATTGAGAAGATGAACGAGCTTGGCGTGTTCGGCCTCACCATCCCCGAGGAGTTCGGCGGTCTCGGACTCGGCAAGGAAGCCATGTGCGTCGTCTCGGAGGAGCTGAGCCGCGGCTATATCGGCGTGGGTTCGCTCGGCACGCGCTCGGAAATCGCCGCCGAGTTGATCCTTGGCGGCGGCACTCCGGAGCAAAAGGCGCACTGGCTGCCGAAGATCGCGAGCGGCGAGGCGCTGCCCACCGCGGTCTTCACAGAACCGAATACGGGCTCCGATTTGGCGTCTCTGAAGACGCGCGCCGTCCGCGAGGGCGATGTCTACAAGATCACCGGTCAGAAAACCTGGATCACGCACCCCGTGCGCGCCGATCTCATGACGGTGCTCACCCGCACCAACGCCGCCGAACCCGGCTATCGCGGGCTATCGATGTTCCTCGCCGAGAAACCGCGCGGCACGGACGAAAACCCGTTTCCCGCGAAGGGCATGAGCGGCGGCGAGATCGAGGTGCTCGGCTATCGCGGCATGAAGGAATACGAAATCTCCTTCGACGGGTTCGAGGTGCCGGCCTCGGGCCTCTTGGGCGGCGTGGAAGGCCAAGGCTTCAAGCAGCTCATGCAGACCTTCGAATCGGCGCGCGTGCAAACCGCGGCGCGTGCCGTCGGCGTGGCGCAGTCGGCGATGGACCTCGGCTTACGCTACGCGCAGGAACGCCAGCAATTCGGCAAGGCCATCGTGAATTTCCCGCGCGTCTCGGACAAGATTGCCATGATGGCCGCCGAGACCATGATTGCGCGCCAGCTCACCTATTTCGCCGCCCGCGAGAAGGATCGCGGCCATCGCTGCGATCTCGAAGCCGGCATGGCCAAGCTGCTCGCCGCGCGCGTGGCCTGGGCGGCGGCGGACAGCGCGCTGCAAATCCATGGCGGCAACGGCTTCGCCCTCGAATACCCCATCAGCCGGGTGCTGTGCGATGCGCGCATCTTGAATATTTTCGAGGGCGCCGCCGAAATCCAGGCGCAGGTGATCGCGCGCCGGCTCTTGGAAGTGAGGAACTAGCGCTTAGGCGCGCTCAAAAGGGAGACTGGAAGGGAGCGGTCGAGGCTTACGAGGCTCATCTGGCGGGGATGGGCAGAGGGCAAGCGGGCACCCCAGACGCTACCGCCACGCTCGCTTATTTGAGGCGCATGGCGGAAGCGAAGTAAATGAATCGGCGGATGGTTGGTCCATTGAGGGGTTAGAGCTTTAGTTCCAGCCAGTCGCGGCGATCGTCTGCAATTGGCCCATTTTCCCAAACGGGTTGGGTTGAAGTGACCATGTGTCCATTCCTTCGCGATTGCCTGAAATCAGGGGTATTTATGCGGCCGCGAAGATGACCAATAGGACATTGAGCCCGTCTTAAAAAACGGCGCGAAGCAAGTTCCTGGCTTCCCGCTGTGCATATCGGCCATTCCGTGCCACCCCAGAGCGAACCAAGTGACAAAATAAGGCGAAACCCTCATGCCGAGGCGATCTTGTCCTCCCAATCCAGGTTTTCGCCGGTAACACGGCCCTTCTTGTAGGCCCCGGCCAGGAGATTCTTCCGATCGGTCCGGAGAACTTTAAGCCGCATGCCCAAAGCAGCGAGCTCGTCTTCGATCACATGCCGTTTGACGGGCACCAGATCCCGGCCTCCGCTGGCGCGGAAGGCTGCGTCGCGTTCGCGCTTGAGCCTGTTGAGCTTGGCGCAGATGCCGTGACCGAGGCCCGCTTGAAACGACGCCGTGGCGCTGCGGCGCTTGGCGGACGGGTGCTGGTCATAAAGCTCGCTTCGCTTGAATGCGGCCGTTTCGGTTTCGAACGCCTCGTCGATCTTCTCGTAAAGATAGCGCGCGCCCGCCACGTCGGCGGGCAGGCCGAAGAAGATATGCCGGATATGCCCCTGAGGCGTCATTTCGTACCAGGTGCGGCAATCGCAGAAACCGGCGATGGCGCCCGCGCATTCGTCGAGGGGCGAGCGGCGGCGGCGGTTGGTCTCAATGCCTTCGCCGGCGCAGCTTTGCGCCTTCATGTCGATCTCGCTGAGCGTCAAACCGTACTGGTCGAGCAGTTCAGCGACCTTGCCCGCGGCCAGCAGGGCTTCCGCCTCGGTGCAGCCTTGTTCCACGGTTTTGCCGCGCAGAGCCTGAATGCGGGACAAAACCTTGTCCAGTTCCTCGCGATTGCCCTTGTTGGTCTTGGCGGTCCCGGCAAGCTTCGCGCGGCGGCACATCTCCTCGAAATGCGCGATGGCATCCGCCGGAACTTCACCTGTTGTCAGGCCTTCTCTAAGTTTTGCGGCGAGGCCGTCAAGGGTTTCAAACGACGTGCGGATTCCAACGCTCGCCCGCCGGTGGACGGTTTCAAGCTGAAGGGAGAGAATGCGGTCATAGGCGGCGGCCAGGCGGGCTCTCCCTGCTTGATTTGCATGGTAGCTGGCGCGGTGCATCTCCAGCACGGGTTCCTCGTAAGCCTCGGACCGGATCAGTTGCAAGACATCGCCGTCTGGCTCTGGAAGCTGTCTCTCCTCAGCCCATTCCACCGCCAAGGCGTGAAGCGGGCCGTCCGAGGCGTCAAAGGGAAACGCATCTTCGTCATCGTCCAATAAGTCCGGGTCCACGCCGTCCAAGGGGTCGCCATGCCGGATGAAGTGTTCGTAAAGCGCCTCGGCGCAGCGCAACGGTCTTTTCAAGCCCCGCCCTTTGTCGATGAAGGGAGCTGCCACGGCCAGCATGCCATCATCGAGCGGCGTTACCGGGCCAACGGTTACGTGCACGCCCTGGTAAAGACAGGTGCGCCGCGCCCACCGGCCGCCACGCGCCATTGGCGATTTCGGATCGAAGATTGTTAGCCTTTCGTTGCTGACAAGATCCGTGGCGGCGAGAAGCCCGCCACCGCGGTCTTCCGTGATTTCGAGAAGGCGAAAGGACGCTTGGCGCAGGAGATTTGCCGCTTCCATCTCTGCGCCGCCGATTTTGCCGCTGCGCATAGCGCGATCGATCGCGGTATGCCCGCTCAAGGATGGCGTAAAGAGAAGCACGTCGATCGCATAGCCCAAAGCATCGACGGCACGCAAAGACACATCGGGGGCGTCCCGCAATCCGCGAAGAAAATCCGCAGCCTTGGCCTGGATCTTTGCCGGAAGCACGCAGTCCACCGCCCTCTGGCCCATGGCGCGCAGATCGCCCTGCAGGTTTCGCAGTCGCTCGATAAAGCCCGAATCCGTTCCGGCGGCCGTTGGCTTACCTTGTTTCACGATGTTTCACTCCCCCGAGATGCTCTCCGCGATGAGCCTGGCCGGAAATTTCTTACCGGCCACGGCAAACATACGTGAGAGTCTCGCTGAAGGCATCAGCATCCATGGCGGCATGTTCCTGCCTGTGGATTTCCTGTCTTCAGGATCGAGAGCGCCGAACAGGTTCATGCGCTTGAGCGAGCTGCTGCAGCTACGCATCACTTCTCTTGAACACTTCGATCGAATGGTCCCCTTGTGGCCCTGACCGCCAGTTCGCATCTTTCTATTTTTCGTCCGCTGCTGGATCCGGGAGCGGGCTACGGGGCCGCCATGCGCGGCGGCCGCTCCGCCGCGATCACGGGGCGGCGGAGCAAACAAATCGCGGCGCTCATGAAAATCTTGCCCGAACGGCTCGCTCTCGCCATGATTGCGCGCCGGTCGCGATCCTACCGGTTTGAATAGCATGCTCGTCTTGGCGAGCATGCAACCGAGAGTGTCCGCATCCGCAAACGATGCGGAGGGGGAGTTCATCCATGACCGCAGCCATCGTCATCCCGGCGCGCTATGCGTCCTCGCGTTTCCCGGGAAAGCCGCTTCACCCCGTCGCGGGCGTGCCCACGCTGGAGCGCGTCTGGCGCATCGCGATGAGCGTCCGCCAGGCAACCCGTATCGTCATCGCCACCGACGACGAGCGTATCCTCGACTTCGCGCGCCGCTTCGATGCCGAGGCCATCATGACCTCGCCCGATTGCACCAACGGCACCGAGCGCGTTCACGACGCCGTTTGCCGCGCCGCCATAGCGGAGGATATCGTTCTCAACCTTCAAGGCGACGCGCTTCTCACGCCGCCCTGGGTGCTGGAGGCGATGATTGACGAGATGATCGCCGATCCGAGCCCCGGTATCGTCACACCGGCCGTTCTGCTCGAAGGTCCCGCCCTTGCGGAATTCCTCACGCAGAAAAAAGCGTCGCCCGCGAGCGGCACGACGGTTGTCTTCGATTTGAAGAAGAACGCGCTTTACTTCTCCAAAACCGTCCTGCCCTACATGCGGACGGCAGGCCATACCGGGATCTACCGGCATATCGGCCTCTACGGATACAGGAAAGCGGCGCTTGCGCGCTATGTGGACCTTGCACCAGCGCCGCTCGAGCAAACCGAAGGGCTGGAGCAGCTTCGCGCGCTGGAGAATGGCATGCCGGTTCGGATTGTCATCGTGGATTACAGGGGCCGCACGCATTGGTCCATCGACGCGCCGGAGGATGTAGCCGTCGCCGAGCGGATCGTTGCCCGCGAAGGCGAGCTATTGCCCGCGGGCTTCAGCGGCGGGGCGCGCTGATGCTGCTCATCCTTGCCCGCCACGGCAATACTTTCGAAAAGGGCGAGAAGGCCGTCTGGGTTGGCGCGCGGACGGACCTGCCGCTCACCGCGAAGGGGCGCGAGCAGGCGGCCACACTTGCCGCAGCTCTTCAGCCGGTGAAACCGCGCATCAAGCGCGTGATTTGCGGGCCGTTGCAGCGCACGCGCGAGCACGCCGGCATCGCAGCCGGGGCACTTGGCGTCGAAATGCCCATCGAGGCTGACGGGCGCCTGCGCGAGATCGATTACGGGCTTTGGGAGGCGAAATCCACCGAAGAAATTCATGGCTTCGGCGGCGAAGTTGAGCTTAAAGCCTGGAACGAGCGGGGCGAATGGCCGCGCGCGCCGGGATGGACGCCCCCGGCTGAGACCATCGCCGCAAATGTGGCGCAGCTTGCCGGGGAGTGCGCCGCCACGCTTGGGGAAAACGATGCGGCCTTGCTCGTCACCAGCAACGGCATCTTGAAGTTCTTTTTGAAGCTTGTGCCGGGCGCATTCGAGGATATGGCTGCGCGCGGCGCGCTCAAAGTCGCCACGGGGCATGCTTGCGCGCTCCGTCACAGCGAACGGGGCTGGGAGGTGGTATTCTGGGACCGCGAACCGGCGCAGCTTGGCTTAAGTTAGCTTAGTTCGGGGAAGCTAAACCACCGGAGGCCGATTCGGAATCGCCCTCATGCGAGCGAAGCCAAAGTCGCCATGGCTGCCCTTGATCGCCACGGCGGCAAAAGCCGCCTCGCGACGACGCTTGCGTCCGGTTAGGGGCTCGATTCTCTAAGGGCCGGCAAACACCGCCGGGACGGGCAACTGCACATAATCCGTAGTCCATACCCCGGCGCTACCGCATAGGCTTCGCCGCGGCAGCCCGGCAGCCCGGCTGAGTTGCCTGCAGCCCGGCCGCCATAGGGCTCTATTCAGCGCTCCAAGACTGATAATCGCCATCGGATTTCGGCCTGCGCATCTCGCCATGCAAGCTTCCGGGCGGGCGATAGGCAAGCGGCGTGCCGGTCATGTTCTCCACATGCGGCTTTTGCCACGGCCTTGCATGATAGGCTTCATCGTTCGGCGGCGTGTCCACCATATAATGCAGCCAGCCGTACCAGTCCGGCGGCACCTTGCTCGCCTCGGCATAACCCTTGTAGATCACCCAGCGCCGGGGCCGCCCGGCCGTGCCCTTGCCGCTCGCGTCCTGATAATAGCGGTTGCCGCGATCGTCCTCGCCGGCAAATTTGCCCCGCGCATTCGTGTAGAGCCGCGTGGATAGCGTCGCACCGTTCCACCACGTGAAGAGATCGCTGATTATGCCCATAGCCTTAAGCCTATGTCCGCCTCTGTGCCTTGCGATGTTCCAGAGCCTGTCCGCTTTTGATGGAATCAAAAGCGGGCTCTAGGTATTTGTTTTGCCGTGCGTCTTTATCGGAAAACCGCTTCACACTTTTCTGGACGCACTCTAAGCGAAACGGCGTGCCGCGTCCACCGGTGCGTTGCGCCGTTCGCAGAGCGGGGAACAACAAGCTACGGGTGCGCGAACGAGCCAGCGGCTAGCCGCCCCCCAGCTACACTCTCACTCTGGCGGTTCAACTGCCACAGCGAAAGGATGTGGAGGATGATGGCGAGCGGTACCGCAAAGGCGGGGACCATGACCAAAGGATAGGCCGTAATCAGCAGGTTCGGATGATCGAGCGCCAGCTGCTGCAGTGGCCCAGGCGAGGTTAAGAACCCCGTTGCCACCGCGATGACCAGATCGGCGAGTCCGAGAACGTTCCAACCGTAGGCGGCCTTGCGGCTCAAGGCGCTGCCCGATGGGAGCCAAAAGGCCAGAGCCAAGCCCGTGAGACCTACAAGAATGTCGCCAATGCCTGCTGGAAGTGCGAATTCCGCGGGCAGCAGCCCCCGCGCAAGCAGTGCGAGAAAAACGAAGCCCAACACGCGGTAGACCTGAACGCCCATCAGCCACGAAGCTGGCGTCGCATCGAGGATCGCCGCCACGCGGCGCGAGCGCGTCAGGAGAACCGTGCCAAGTATGACAGGCAGCACAATGGCAATTGCCGTTCTGGATAACAGCACGCCGGGCTGCGCCTCCAGCGCACCGGACTTACCCAAGGCCCATGCTGCCGAGAACCATAGCAAAAGCGGGACGCCGATTGCGGCGAAGGCCCGGATGCGCTCCCCGGCGTTCATGGCCGTGCGTCCGAGCGCTAGCCAAAGCCCGCCCGAAACGGCAACCGCGATGAGCGGTGCGGCGGTGACGATAACGGAGTCCAAAATTCCAGGGATCGGACTAGTCATGATCTACTCCTCTTGGTTCACGTTGTATAGCTACTATATTATATATAGTCTATATTGCAAGCATATCAACACGATCCCCGCGGATTGCAATGGCCAGAATGACAAAAATGCGAAATCCGTGTACCAGAGGTTACGATGCCTTCACCCCTCACGCGCACCCAGCACGGCTGCCCCGTCGCCCGGACGCTCGATATTATTGGCGAGCGCTGGACGATATTGATCGTGCGCGACCTGCTTTTGCACGGCCCGCGCAAGTTCCAGGATTTCGAAGCCTCGCTCAAGGGGATCAGCCCGAACACGCTGTCCGCGCGTCTCAAGCGCTTGGAAGAGTTTGGGATCGTCGAGCGGCACTTCTATGAGCAGCATCCGCCGCGCGCCGAGTACAGACTGACGGAAAAGGGCCGGGCCCTTGGCCCTGTGGTGCAGGCGATGCGCGATTTCGGGCTGGAGCACACCGGCTGATCTGGAATCGCCGTCAATGCGAGGCACGGCGCGCGCCGAAGCAATCTAGGGGTTTGAGTCCGCTGCTCCTGGATAGCCACGGCGGCAAATGCCGCCTCGCGATGACGATGCGCCCGGTTAAGCGCACGATGCTCTAAATGCCGGGCGATTGCCCGTCCGTCCCGCCGGCTACTTTACGAGCGCGGCGGCTTCCTTGAAGCGCGGGTCGTCAGCCGTGCCGAGCCATTCGAAGATCACCATTTCCGCGGTCACGATCTCCGCGTCGTGGCGCTCCATGCGGGCGATTGCCGTCTCCTTGCTTTCGGAGCGGCGCGAGCCAATCGCATCGCGCACAACGAATACGCGCCGGCCCTGGTCCAACAGGCTCAGCACGCTTTGCAGCACGCAGACATGCGCTTCGCAGCCCGCCACGATCACGTCCGGCCGGTCCCCAAGCTTGGCGGCGAACCCCTCCGCGGCGCAAGCGTCGAAGCACATCTTCGGCAGCGCCGCGCCTGCGAGAGGCGCAAGCGCCTCGACGGTCGCGCCAAGCGCCTTCGCATTCTGCTCGGTGAAGAAAGCCGGCACGCCGAACAGCGTGGCCGCGTCGAGCAGGCGCTTGGCGTTGGCGATCACGGTGTCGGCGCCCTCGATGACCCGCATCAGCCGCGGCTGAACATCGATGACAAGCAGGCTGGAGGATTCAGCGTTCATGGTTCGCATGGTCCGGGCTTCCTTTCGAGACGCTCGATATCGATGGTATCGAAGTTGCGCGCGTTGTCCATTGGGCGCGCGGGCAAGCCAGCGGCTCACGCACCGCCTTTGCCCTTCTCCCAGCCCAGGCGTTCAAGCGCTCTCTTGCAATCTTCGGCCAAGC
>JBKQOR010000219.1:0-18057 GCA_052145435.1 Rhodomicrobium sp.
CGGAAGGCGCTCGACCAGAATCGCGACTCGCTGATCGTGCTCTCGGGCCATTTGCCGGGCGAAGGCCTGCCCGAGCGCTTCGAACTCACCGGTCTGAAGCTTCCGCGCAATTTGCCTGTGAGTCTGCCCTCAGACCTCGTCGCTCAGCGCCCGGACGTGCGCGCGGCCGAGGAGAACATGCGCGGGGCCAGTGCCTTGATCGGGGTTGCCCTCGCCAACCGGCTGCCGCAATTCTCCCTTAACGGTGCCTACGGTCGGCAGGGCACGAATTTTGCAAACCTGTTTAGTGGCGGTCCGCAGTTCCTGTTCTACACGGGTATCGCAAACGCGTCGCAGACCCTGTTCGACGGTTTTACCTTGCAGCAGAAGCAGCGTGCGGCCGAAGCGGGCTTCGATCAAGTGGCCGCGCAATACCGCCTCGCGGTTCTGACGGCCTTCCAAAATGTCGCGGATGTGCTCTATGCCATCCGGCACGATACCGTCGGGCTGCAAAAGGCGATTTTGGCCGAAATCGCGGCCAA
Organism: Rhodomicrobium sp.; assembly: GCA_052145435.1. Taxonomy (GTDB): domain Bacteria; phylum Pseudomonadota; class Alphaproteobacteria; order Rhizobiales; family Rhodomicrobiaceae; genus Rhodomicrobium. The sequence goes on from JBKQOR010000219.1 coordinate 522, forward strand.
GAAATCGCTGGACTTGACGCGGCTTCAGCTGAAAGAAGGTCAGGTCGCGTTCCCGCAGCTTCTGGCGGCGCAGACCACTTATCTGCAGGCCTCGCTCGTCGTCATTCAGGCGCAGACCAACCGCTATTCGGATTCGGTTGGGCTGTTTCAGGCCTTGGGCGGCGGCTGGTGGAATAGGGAAGCGCCGCCGCATGTGGGGCAGCCAAGGGCATGGCTCACAAGTGTCGCGGGCGTTAAGCCTGAGCCAATCGCAATAGAATATCCTGGAGCGGCGCGAAACGAAGCAAGACCCGCTGTCGCGCCCGCAGGTGGAAATTAGGACCGGAGTTTGAGGATGCCCCTCAGTAAAGTAACGAGATCGAAACTGGCGGCCCTTGCCTGCGCGGGCGTCCTCCTTGCGGCAACCTCTGCCCAGGCCGCGGCCGCAGCCGAACCCGCCGCGGAGCCTACCGTGGAGCTCTCCGCCAATCAGCTCAAGGCGATCAAGATCGAGCCCGTGGGCGAGCGCCTTTTTCCGCAAGAGCAAGAGGCCGTCGGCAATATCGATTTCAATCAGGAGCTTCTGACCCAGGTTTTCACCCCCTATCAGGGCCGTATCATGAGGGCCTTCGTCAGCGTCGGGGAGACCGTGAAGAAGGACCAGATCCTTTTCACCATCGACAGCCCCGATCTCGTGCAAGCCGAATCGACCCTGATCGCAGCCGCTGGCGTTCTCGATCTCACCACCAGGGCGCTGGAGCGGTTGAAGAATCTTTATAAGCAGAACGCCGCCGCCCAGAAGGATTACGAGCAAGCGGTTTCCGATCAGCAGTCTGCCGAAGGCGCCTACCGCGCAGCGCGCGCCGCGGTCAAGGTATTCGGCAAGAGCGACGTCGAGATCGATAAGATGGTCGAGGAACGCAAGATCGACCCCGCACTCGTGGTGCCCTCGCCGATCACGGGGCTTGTCACGGCGAGAACCGCAAGCCCAGGCCTCCTCGTTCAGCCGGGTAGTCCCCCGCCCGTCTATATCGTCGCCGACACCGCCACCATGTGGATGCTGGCCAACGTGCCGGAGAAGAACGCGCCGGCCTTGAAGGTGGGCCAGGAGGTGAGTGTCACCGTTACGCCGCTTCCAGGCCGCGTCTTTAAAGGAAAGATCGTCACCATCGGCGCCATGGTCGATCCTAATACCAGGCGCGTGCTCGTCCGCTCCGAAATCGCCGATCCGGGCTACGAGCTGAGGGCCGGTATGTTCGCGAATTTCACGATTACGCTCGCGCCGCCGAGGCGCGCACTCGCCGTGCCGCAAGACGGCATCGTGCGCGAGGGTGACGGCACCATGACCGTCTGGGTGACCGCCGGCGGGGGCAAGTTTACGAAGCGCATCGTCAAGACCGGGCTGTCCCATGACGGCTTCACCGAAATCCGCGAGGGCCTGAAGCCCGGCGAGCTCGTCGCCACCGGCGGCTCGCTGTTCATCGCAAACCAATACACCAATGCAGGCCATTGATGGACCCCAGCTGCTGCGCCGGAAATTGAAAGAGGTGACCCGTGCTTAAGGCTCTCGTAACGTTTGGGCTCACGCGCCGGCCGATCGTCGTGCTTATGCTGCTTGCCTTTATCGTGGCCGGCGCCGTTGCATTCACGAAGCTCAATATCGAGGCCTACCCCAACCCGGCGCCTGTTATCCTCGAGATCACCGCGCAATCGGCAGGCCTTTCCGCCGAGGAGATGGAGCGCCTTTACACCATTCCCATGGAGGTTGGCCTCGCACCGACGCCCGGCGTCAATAATATCCGCTCGACCTCGTTCTATGGCCTCTCTTTCGTACGCGTCACCTTCGATTACGGGGTCGATTATTACTTCGCTCTGCAGCAGGCGCAAATCAGCCTCCTGCAAAACGTCAGCCTGCCTAACAACATCCAGCCGCAGATCCAGGCTTCGAGCCTTGTCGGCGAAATCTACCGCTATCAGGTCACCGGCCCGGGACATTTCGGCGTCACAAACCTCCGCACCATCCAGGACTGGGTTTTGCAGCGCCGCTTCCTGACCGTGCCAGGTGTGGTGCAGGTGAATACTTGGGGCGGAACCACAAAAGAATTCGAAGTGGAGGCCGACCTCGACAAACTCGAAGCCTATAACGTGACCTTGCCGCAGCTCGTCAATGCGGTGAGCAATGCAAACATCAATATCGGCGCGCGGACCATCAATATCGGCAAGCAGTCGGTGAATATCCGTGGCGTCGGCCTCGTCGACGACGGAGGAAATATCGATCTCGCCCACGGGCGAAAGGTCGAAGACATCCAAAATATCACGCTCGGTCAATTCAACGGCGTGCCCGTGCAAATCAAGGACGTGGCGCGCGTCTATGTCGGCTATGTGCCACGGCTCGGCAAGGCGGGGCGCGATTCCGACGGCGACGCTGTGGCGGCCATTCTGGTGATGAACCGCACTCTACATACGAACGACGTCATTCCCAAGATCAAAGCCGAGGTCGAGAAAATCAACACCGACGGGACCCTTCCGCCCGGAGTGAAGCTCGTTCCCTTTTACGACCGCACAGGGCTAGTCGATGTCACGACGGCGACCGTTCTGCATAATCTCATCTTCGGCTGCGCGCTGGTCTTCCTCATTCAGTGGATTTTCCTGGGCGATCTGCGCAGCGCCATAATCGTCGGCATAAACATACCCTTCGCGCTTTTCTTCAGCATTATCATGCTCGTCATTCGAGGCGAGGACGCCAATCTCTTGTCCTTGGGTGCGGTCGACTTCGGCATCATCGTCGACTCGGCCGTGATCGTGGTGGAGAACATCTTCCGCGTGTTCCAGGCCCGCGAGCGGGAGGAGCTTCTGCGAAGGCCGACGCCAATCGGAGAAAACGGCCACCGGGCTGGCGACGAAAGTCTCGTCAACCGGATCCGGCTGATTTACATCAGTGCGACACAGGTCGATACCGCGGTCTTGTTCTCAACAATCATCACGCTCGCCGCCTTCGTGCCGCTCTTCACCATGCAAGGGGTGGAAGGGCAGATTTTTAGCCCGATGGCCAGGACTTACGCCTATGCGCTCATCGGTGCGCTCTTTGCGACCTTCACGATTACGCCAGTGCTGGCCTCCTTCCTCTTGCCCGAGCATGTCGAGGAGACAGAAACCCTCGTGGTGCGCACCATCCGCGCCTTCTATACGCCCGTCTTGACGCTGGCGCTCCGCGCGCGCCGGCTGACCGTCTTGCTCGGCGTCGTCTTTCTCGTTTTCAGCGGGTTTCTGGCCTCGCGGCTTGGGACCGAGTTCCTGCCAGCCCTCGAGGAAGGCAATCTCTGGATCCGCGCCTCGATGCCGCCGACCATTTCGCTCGAAGCCGGCATGCCCATCGTGGACAAGATGCGCGTGATGCTTAAATCCCATCCGGAAGTCATCACGGTCGTGTCTCAGCATGGCCGCCCCGACAATGGCAGCGACGCGACCGGCTTCTTCAACGCAGAATTTTTCGTGCCGCTCAAACCTTTCGATCAATGGGCGCCCGGCCGGCAGAAGGAGGACCTCGTCAAAGACCTTCAGAACGAGTTCGCCAACGAGTTCACCGGCATCGACATGAACTTCTCGCAATACATTCAGGACAATGTCGAGGAGGGGCTTTCGGGCGTCAAAGGCGCAAACTCAGTCAAGATCATCGGCCCCGACCTGTTCAAGCTTGAAGAGCTCGCAACGCAAGTTCAGCGCATCATGAGCGATGTCAAAGGCATCACCGATCTCGGTATATTCCGGGTCTTGGGCCAGCCGAACCTCAATATCAAAGCCGACCGCGAAAAGGCCGCCCGCTACGGTTTGAACTCCGGCGACGTCAACACCTTCGTCCAGACAGCCTTCGGCGGCAACGTCGCAACCACTGTCTACGAGGCGGACCGGCAATTCGGCGTGAACGTCCGCGCGGCGCCGAAATTCCGCGACTCGATAGAGGCAGTTAGAAATTCGAAGATCAACGTCACGACGCCGAGCGGGAACGCCTATGTGCCCTTGACCGAGGTTGCCGATATCACCCTCGATACCGGCGCGTCCTACATCTTCCACGAGAAGAACCGCCGGTTCATACCGATCAAGTTCAGCGTGCGCGACCGCGATCTTGGCGGCGCCGTTGCGGAGGCCAAGGAGAAGATCGCGAAAGCCGTGGCTTTGCCAAACGGTTACACCATGGAGTGGGCAGGAGAGTTCGAAGAGCTGGAGCAGGCCCAAAAGCGCCTCTCAATCGTGGTGCCCCTGAGCTTGCTGTTGATCCTCGGACTGCTTTATGCGCTGTTCAATTCAATCCGCGACAGCTTGCTCGTGCTCACGGGCATTCCTTTCGCCGTGGCCGGAGGGATCATTGCGCTTGCCCTATCGGGAGAGTCCTTCGGGATCTCGGCCGCAATCGGCTTCGTCTCGTTGTTCGGCGTCTCGGTCATGAACGGGATTTTGGTCATGACCTATTTCAACGAGCTGAAACAAGCGGGCGACTCGACGCGCGATGCCATGTTCCATGCAGCAACGCAAAGAATGCGCCCAATGCTGATGACCGCGCTCTCCGCCTGCATCGGCCTTTTCCCCGCCGCCTTGTCGACCGGGATCGGCAGCCAGGTGCAGCGGCCGCTCGCCATCGTCGTCGTCGGCGGTATGCTCATAGGTCCGATAATGCTGCTGGTCGTCGTGCCGGCGCTGCAGACGCTTTTCTTGAGCCGCGGGGATCGCACCGAAGCCAATAGGCCGGAAGAGGAAACCGAAACCGTGTAGGTGCAGCCGTGAGCATGACTTCCATTCCGGCACCTCAGTTGCTCGTGGCGCCGAAATCTTTGTGAGGGCGCGGTGCCGGGTGGCGCTCATTCTTTGCGCTCCCGCGCCAAAAGCGCAGCCTTGCGATCAACGCCCCAGCGGTAGCCCGAGAGTGCGCCGCCTGTGCGCACGACGCGATGGCAGGGGATCGCTACCGCGATCTTGTTGCTGGCGCAGGCACTCGCCACGGCGCGGACCGCACGCGGAACGCCAGCCTTCGCGGCCAGCTGCTTGTATGTGGTTGTCTGCCCCGGCTCGATGCCGCGCAGCGCCTCCCACACCTTGAGCTGGAAAGCCGTTCCGCGCACGTGCAATGGCAGGCCAAGGCCGCGCCGCGGATCCTCGATCAAGCCCACGGCGCGCGCGACGATCTCCTCAAAGGCGGCATCGCCGCCCACGAGCTCCGCGCTCTGAAAGCGATGCTGTAAGCCTTCGACGAGAGCTTCGGGCGCGTCGCCAAGCTCGATGGCGCAGACGCCTTTTTCCGTCGCGGCAACGAGAATGCTGCCGAGCGAGCATTCGCCCACAGCAAAACGGATGACCTCACCCGCGCCGCCTTTCGCGAACGCACCCGGCTTCAGCCCGAGCTTCGGTGCCAGCGTTTCGTAGAAGCGGCTCGCAGAGCCATAGCCCGCGTCGTAGATCGCGTCGGTCACGCGCACACCGGCGCTTAGCCCCGCAACCGCGCGGTGCTCGCGCAGCGATTTGAAATAGGCGCCGGGCGTTACTCCCGCGATGCGCTTGAAAGCACGGTGGAGATGATGGCGGCTAAGGCCGGTGGCTTTCGCGATGGCCTCGTAATCTGGCGCGCCCTCTGCCGCCTCGATGAGCGAACTCGCCTTGGCAACGGCGGCCGTCAGCCGCTCCTCGATCGATGCGCCATCCGGCCTGCAACGCTTGCAGGGCCTGAATCCCGCGCGTTCGGCCTCTTCGTTCGTGGCGAAGAAGCGAACGTTCTCGCGCCGCGGCAGGCGCGACGGACAGCCGGGCCGGCAATAGATCCCTGTCGTTATCACCGCAACGACGAACTGCCCTTCCGCTGCCCGGTCGCGCTTTTTCAGCGCCTCCCAGCAGAGGCCGGCCTCCGCTTTGGATGAAACTGCCGTGGTCATGCCGCTGTCCTCACGCCTGGCCTCACTTTGCATGAGAATGGCCTTGCGAGCGGGAGATTGCACTCCGGCGGTTGATTTCAGAATGCCGGTCCCAGCCGGGAAGTGTGCAGCGGCAGGTAATGATGCCCTTCCGAGGCAAGAAAACGCCACATCGCCTCACCCGCGGGCATCACGGCTTTCTCGCGAAGCCGCACCGCATGCCATTTCCGCACGACAGGAAGGCCCGCAACTCTAAGCTCGGTCAGACGGCGGTCCGCCAGCTCCACGGCGACGGTGTGAGCGGAGATGAAGGCGATGCCGAGCCCCGCGATGACCGCTTGTTTGATGGTCTCGTTCGAGCCGATCTCCATGCCGATATTCGGAGCGAAGCCTGCCTCCTGGAATAAGCTCTCCATGAGCATGCGCGTTCCCGACCCGGTTTCGCGGATGAAGAAGGTCTCGCCTGCGAGGCCGGGTATTGTAATCGGGATGCCTGCGAGCGGATGGTCGCCCGCGGCGATAATGATATGAGGGTGATCGCCAAGGACCACGCTTTCAAGATCCATGTTCTCCGGCGGGCGTCCCATAATGGCGAGATCGACATTCAAGTCCCTGAGGGTGGCGATCGTCTCCTCGCGATTGCGCACCAAAAGGCGCAAGTCGACACCCGGATGCTTTTGCCTGAAGGCCGCCAAAGCTTTCGGCGCAAAATATTTAGCTGTGCTGACCACGCCTGCCGTCACGCGCCCGCCCTCAATTCCCTTGAGCTGAGCAATCTCCTGATCGCATTCGGCAAGAAGCGCCTCGATCCGGTGCGCGGCTTTAAGGAGAACCTCGCCGGCACTTGTCGGCGTCGTGCCTTCTCCCAGCCTCTCGATAAGTGGCAGGCCGGCGGTTTCTTCCAGCTGCTGCATCTGAACGGTGATGGCCGGGGGAGTCACATGAAGCTGACGCGCCGCACCGGCCATCGACCCCGTCTTGGTCACGGCCGAAAGGATGCGAAGCTGCCTCAGGGTAAGATTCCTCATGCGTCGCAGTATAGGCCGTTAGAAAAAGTTAAGCAAAGGGAAACACATTTAAAATTTACTTTTTCGTCCCGCGGCACAATAGTTCGATAAAGCAGCCGGCTAAGCGCTTGCAATGTGGTAAAACACATCTGTGAAGAGAGGCTGCCAGAGGGAGGAAGGTGCATGGGCACATATCCGACATTGCGCGAGCATCTGTCCGAATGGTCTCGCGGCGACGGCCAGAAATCTGCCGTAGCGGACACGGTGGCCAATCTGGCTAAAGCCGGGGTCGAGATGTCGCGGCTCATTGCGCAGGGGCCGCTAGCGGGCGACATGGCCTCGACACGCGACGATCAGGCAGGCGGCGATACGCAAAAAGAACTCGACTATGTGACCAACAGGATGGTGACCGATGCGCTCAAGCGCTCGCCCGTCGCATGGATGGGCTCCGAGGAAGACAAAGAGGCCGTGCCGCTTAACGCAGGCGCTCCGCTCGCGGTAAATGTCGATCCGCTCGATGGCTCCTCCAATATCGACACGAACCTGTCGGTTGGCACGATCTTTTCCATTCTGCCCGCCGAAGGGCCGTTGCCTTTGCTTCAACCCGGCCGCAATCAGCTCGCCGCGGGCTACATTATATATGGGCCTCAGACGGCGCTCGTGCTGACGCTTGGCCAGGGCACGCATATCTTCTGGCTCACGCCATGCGCCGAGGAGTTTCTACTCGTAAAGCGGAATGTTCAGATTCCGGCGGTAACCCGCGAATATGCGATAAACGGATCGAATTTCCGCTTTTGGGACGATGCCATCAAAGCCTATGTCATCGATTGCACGCTTGGCGTCGATGGGCCTCGTAAGGCCAATTTCAACACGCGCTGGCTTGCGTCGCTTGTGGCCGAGGCATTCCGCATCCTGACGCGGGGCGGCATTTACCTTTATCCAGACGATGACCGCAAGGGTTACACGAAAGGGCGCCTCAGGCTCCTCTATGAGGCGAACCCCATCGCCATGCTAACCGAGCAGGCCGGCGGCGCTTGCACGACGGGCACTCAGCGCATGCTCGATGTGGAGCCCTCTTCCCTGCATCAACGTGTCGCACTCGTGTTCGGCTCGAAAACGGAGGTCGAGGAGATTGCGCACTACTATAACGCGCCGCATTCGCCGGGCGGCCGTTCGCCGCTTTTTGCACAACGCGGGCTATTCCGCTCAGTGAGGGGCTGATCCATGTCATTAAAATATCCTATCATTTCCGTGACGGGTTCGTCCGGCGCCGGCACGACAACGGTGAAACACACCTTCCAGCAGATTTTCCGCCGCGAAGGCATCAAGGCCATCACCATCGAGGGAGATGCTTTCCATCGCTACGACCGGGAGGAGATGAAGAAGGCCGTGGCCGAGGAGGAAGCCCGAGGCAACAATCACCTTAGCCACTTCAGCCCGGAAGCTAATTTGCTCGATGAGCTAGAGAATACTTTCCAGTCATACGGCCAGACGGGCACAGGCCGGACCCGGCTTTACGTTCACGATCATGACGAGGCAGAGGTGCTTGGCTGTCCGGCCGGCACGTTCACGCCTTGGCGAGAATTGCCCGCTGGCAGCGATCTTCTGTTTTATGAAGGCCTGCACGGCGCGGTTGTCACCGATAAGGTCAATGTCGCCCAGCACACCGATCTCAAAATCGGTGTCGTCCCGGTCATCAATCTCGAATGGATTCAGAAGATTCACCGGGACCGTGCGACGCGCGGCTATACAGCAGAAGCCGTCACCGCCACAATCCTTAGACGCATGCCCGACTATGTAAGCTATATCTGCCCGCAATTTACCCAGACCGATATAAACTTCCAGCGCGTGCCTATGGTCGATACGTCGAACCCGTTTATCGCGCGCTGGATCCCCACGCTGGACGAGTCCATGGTCGTCATCCGTTTCAGAAATCCCCATGGGATAGACTTCGGCTATCTGAAAACTATGATCCACGACAGTTTCATGAGCCGGGCAAATTCCATAGTTGTACCGGGCGGCAAACTCGATCTGGCGATGCAGCTCATCTTGACGCCAATGATCATCCGCCTCATGGAACTCAAGCGGCGCGCATCGTGAACAGGGACAAACAATGACCAATTTGGGCTACGAATCAAACTTGCGCGCTGGGGCTGGGGCGTCGCAGCGCGAGATGGCGAATGCGATCCGGGCGCTTTCCATGGATGCAGTGGAGGCGGCGAACTCCGGCCATCCCGGCATGCCGATGGGCATGGCAGACGTAGCAACCGTCCTTTTCACAAAGTTCATGAAGTTCGACGCGAGCGCGCCCAGCTGGCCCGACCGCGACCGTTTCGTGCTGTCGGCCGGTCACGGCTCTATGCTGCTTTACTCGATACTTTACCTGACCGGCTACCCGGGGATGACGGTCGAGGACCTGAAAAATTTCCGCCAGCTCGGGAGCAAGACTGCGGGCCATCCCGAATACGATCACGCGCCTGGGATCGAAACCACCGCCGGCCCGCTCGGACAGGGAATCACGACCGCCGTTGGCATGGCTCTCGCCGAGCGCATGATGCATGCGCGGTTCGGTGATGCGATCGCAAGCCATCACACCTATGCGATCGCGGGCGATGGCTGCCTTATGGAAGGCATTAGCCACGAGGCCATCGATCTGGCCGGTCACCTGAAGCTCAACAAGCTCATCGTGCTGTGGGACGACAACTCCATCACCATCGATGGGGCTACCGGGCTTTCGACCTCGACGGATCAGCTTAAGCGCTTCGAGGCTGCCGGCTGGTCCGTTTGCCGCGTCGACGGCCTTAACGCCGCTGAGATAGAAGCCGCGATCGCCAATGCACACAAGTCGGATAAGCCTTCGCTGATCGCTTGCAAAACGATCATTGGCTACGGTGCCCCAAATAAACAGGGCAGCGAGAAAACGCACGGCGCTCCATTGGGCAAAGACGAAATCGCAGCGGCGCGAGCCTTTTTGCAATGGCCTTATCCGCCCTTTGAAGTGCCCGAGCCTATTCTCTCGGCGTGGCGCGAGGCTGGTACACGCGGCCGCGCCGCCCGCGGAGCATGGGAGGCCCGCTTCGAGAGCTGGGCAGAGCCGGAGCGCCGCCACATCCAGGAAATGCTCGACGGAACTATTTCCCAGGCGGTTTCCGATAAGCTCGGCGCCTTCAAGGCAGAGATGATCGCGCAAAAGCCAAAGCTTGCCACGCGCAAATCCTCCGAGATGGTGCTGCAGGTCATCAACGATGCGACTGGCATGACGATCGGCGGCTCGGCCGACCTGACCCACTCGAACTTCACGCTTACGAAGGGCATGAAGTCCATCGCACCGGGGGAATTCTCGGGGCGCTACATCCATTATGGCATTCGCGAGCACGCCATGAGCGCGGTCATGAACGGCATCGCACTACACGGCGGCTTTATTCCGTATGGCGGCACGTTCCTGGTGTTCTCCGACTATGCCAGAGGCGCAATCCGCTTGTCGGCGCTCATGGGCCTGCGCGTTCTCTACGTGCTTACCCACGACTCCATCGGCGTGGGCGAGGACGGCCCTACCCATCAGCCTATTGAGCACATCGCGATGCTGCGCGCGACGCCGAACCTCTATGTGTTCCGGCCGGCGGACGCAGTGGAAACTGCCGAGGCCTACGAGACGGCGCTCGCCGCGCGCCGCACGCCGTCGGTCTTCTGCCTTTCCCGGCAGAACTTGGCGGCTCTCCGCCATGAGGCGTCCCGCGAAAATCTCACCGCGCGGGGTGCCTACATTCTACGCGATACGGACGGCGCCCGTGACATAACGCTGCTTGCGACCGGATCTGAAGTCGAACTCGCAGTTACAGCTGCGGACAGGCTTGCAGCCGAGGGCATAAAAGCAGCGGTCGTCTCGATGCCCTGCTGGGAGTTGTTCGAGCAGCAAACGCCCGAATATCAGGCCTCGGTTCTTGGCACGGCGCCGCGAGTCGCGATCGAAGCGGCATCACGGTTCGGCTGGGACCGCTGGCTCGGCGAAAAGGGCGTCTTCATCGGCATGATGGGTTTTGGAGCCTCCGGCCCCGCAGCGAAGGTCTACGAGCATTTCGGTATCACAGCCGATGCCGCGGTCAGCGCTGCAAAAAGGCTCCTGCGATAAAAATGGCCGGAAGAACCCGGCCGATCGTACGAACGAAGCAAATCAAGGAAGAGGTAGCCCCATGGACACTAATGTGACTCCCGTGACGGGGAAGGACCGCTACAAGGCGGGCGTAATGGAATACCGGAAGATGGGGTACTGGCAGCCCGACTACCAGCCCAAGGAAACCGACATCATCGCGCTGTTCCGCATTACCCCTCAGGACGGCGTCGATCCTATCGAGGCGAGCGCGGCTGTCGCGGGCGAAAGCTCGACGGCTACTTGGACGGTGGTCTGGACCGACAGACTCACGGCTAGCGAGAAGTACCGTGCAAAGTGCTACCGGGTCGACCCTGTACCCAATTCGCCCGGCTCCTATTTCTGCTATATCGCCTACGATCTCGACCTGTTCGAGAGCGCTTCGATCGCAAACCTTACGGCGTCGATCATCGGCAACGTGTTCGGGTTTAAGCCGATCAAGGCGCTGCGCCTTGAGGACATGCGGCTTCCCGCCGCCTATGTGAAGACCTTCGACGGCCCGCCAGCCGGCATCGTCGTGGAGCGCGAGCGTCTCGATAAGTTCGGCCGCCCGCTGCTTGGCGCGACGATTAAGCCGAAGCTCGGTCTTTCTGGGCGCAATTATGGCCGTGTGGTCTACGAAGCTTTGAAAGGCGGCCTCGATTTCACGAAGGACGACGAGAACATCAACTCGCAACCCTTCATGAATTGGCGCGAGCGCTTCCTCTACTGCATGGAAGCGGTGAACAAGGCGCAAGCCGAGAGCGGCGAAATTAAAGGCACCTACCTCAACATCACCGCGGGCACGATGGAGGAGATGTATAAGCGCGCCGAGTTCGCCAAGGAGCTGGGCAGCGTCGTCGTCATGATCGACCTCGTGATCGGCTATGTTGCCATCCAGTCCATCTCGAAATGGGCGCGCGACAACAATATGCTTCTTCATCTCCACCGCGCGGGCCACAGCACCTATACGCGGCAGAAGTCGCACGGCGTCTCGTTCCGCGTGATCACGAAGTGGATGCGTCTTGCGGGCGTCGATCACATCCACGCGGGCACGGTCGTTGGCAAGCTCGAAGGCGATCCGCTGATGACGCGCGGCTACTACGACATTTGCCGCGAAGATTTCAACCCGATGCAGCTCGAGCACGGCATCTTCTTCGATCAGCCATGGGCGTCTTTGGGAAAGATCATGCCGGTGGCAAGCGGCGGCATCCATGCCGGCCAGATGCATCAGCTTTTGCATCACCTCGGCGAGGACGTCGTGTTCCAATTCGGCGGCGGCACGATCGGCCATCCAATGGGAATCCAAGCGGGCGCGACCGCCAATCGCGTAGCGCTCGAAGCCATGATCTTCGCGCGCAACGAAGGGCGCGACTACTTGGCCGAGGGGCCGCAGATCCTGCAAGATGCGGCGCGGCATTGCGAGCCGCTTAAGCAAGCGCTCGACACTTGGGGCAACGTGACGTTCGACTACACCTCGACCGACACACCCGACTTCGTGCCGACGGCTACGGCTGCGGATTAACCCTTTCCCCCTCACCCGGCGCCGAGGCGCCGGCCTCTCCCGCAGCGGGAGAGGCGACTGCGGAGCAAAACAATGCGCATCACACAAGGTACATTTTCGTTCCTGCCCGATCTGACCGACGATCAAATCAAGCGCCAGGTCCAGTATTGCATCGAGAAGGGCTGGGCCGTGAACGTCGAGTTCACCGACGACCCGCATCCCCGCAACGTCTATTGGGAGATGTGGGGCATGCCGATGTTCGACATCAAAGACGCGTCGGCGGTCATGATGGAGCTCAACGAGTGCCGTAAGGTTTACGGCGAGCGCTATATCAAGATTTCGGCCTTCGATGCGACCCATGGCTGGGAATCGATCAGGCTCTCCTTCATCGTGAACCGGCCCAAGGACGAGCCGGGCTTCGATCTCGCCCGGCAGGAAGCGGATGGACGCAACATCCGCTACACCACGCGGCCTTATGCAACGGAGAAGCCTTCGGGGCGCCGCTATACTTAGAATAAGAGAGCCCCCTCACCGTGTCCCTCTCCCGCGGAGGGGAGAGGGGACGTTGTTGCAAAGGCCGCAGCCTGCCCCCTCTCCCCTTGCGGGAGAGGGTTGGGGTGAGGGGGCTTTCGAGGATTGAACAAAATGACCGCAATTGAGCCAAAAGAAGCCGGAATCCAAGACGAAGCGCGAGTCGATCTCCGCCGCGAATACGAGGAGTCGGGCGTCGGCGCGATCCTCGACGAGCTCGACCGCGAGCTGATCGGGCTTACCCCCGTTAAGACCCGCATCCGGGAGATCGCGGCACTTTTGATCGTCGAGCGGGCGCGCAAGCGGCTCGGCCTCGCTCATGAGACGCCCACGCTCCATATGAGCTTCACCGGCAATCCCGGCACCGGCAAAACCACGGTCGCGCTGCGGATGGCGAATATCCTGCACCGGCTGGGCTACGTCCGGCGCGGCCACCTCGTTTCGGTCACACGCGACGATCTCGTCGGGCAGTATATCGGGCATACGGCACCGAAGACGAAAGAAGTGTTAAAGAAGGCAATGGGCGGTGTCTTATTCATCGACGAGGCTTATTATCTGCACCGCTCCGAGAACGAGCGCGACTATGGTCAGGAATCCATCGAGATACTTCTGCAGGTCATGGAGAACCAGCGCGACGACCTCGTGGTAATCCTTGCCGGCTACGCGGACCGGATGGACAAATTCTTCTCGACCAATCCCGGCTTCCGTAGCCGCATCGCCCATCACATCGAATTCCCGGATTATTCTGACCAGGAGCTGCTCGAGATCGCCGAAAAGATGCTCGCCCAGCAGAATTATCATCTGTCGCCCGATGCTCGCCAAGCGCTCGCCGATTACATCGCCAAGCGGCGCACGCAGCCGCATTTTGCTAATGCGCGCTCTATCCGCAACGCGCTGGACCGCGCGCGGTTACGCCAGGCGAACCGAATATTTGCTAGCGCAAGCGGGCCGCTTTCGGCCTCCGAGCTGTCCGAGATCTCTGCCTCCGATATTTTAGCAAGCAGGGTCTTCACCCCCTCCTCCAGCAAATGAATAGGCCTGCCATGAGCCGGAACGTCCTGATTGCTCCATCCATCCTGTCCGCCGATTTCGCCCGCTTCGGCGAGGAGGTCCGCGCCATCGACGAGGCTGGCTGCGACTGGGTTCACGTCGATGTGATGGACGGCCATTTCGTGCCGAACATCACTTTTGGGCCGCGCCTTGTCGAATGCATCCGGCCTCACACGAAGAAGACGATGGACGTGCATCTCATGATAGAGCCTTGCGATCTCTATCTCGAAGCCTTCGCGAAGGCTGGCTCCGATATCATCACAGTCCACGCCGAGGCGACCACCCATCTCGACCGCTCGCTGCAGGTGATCCGGTCGCTCGGCAAGAAAGCGGGCGTATCGCTCAATCCCGCCACGCCGGAAAGCGCCATCGAATATGTACTGGATAAAATCGACTTGATCCTCGTGATGAGCGTGAACCCCGGTTTCGGAGGGCAGGCGTTTATCCCAAGCCAAGTGGAGAAGGTACGCCGCATCGCCGCGATGATCGCCGGACGGGGCATCGATCTTGAGGTTGACGGCGGGGTGACACCCGAGACAGCGCCAGCGCTCGCCGCGGCGGGGGCGAATGCTCTGGTGGCTGGCTCGGCCGTGTTCAAGGGCGGGGCCTATGCCGCGAATATCAAAGCGATACGCGATTCCTGCCTCATCTCCGCGTAATTGCGTGCGCTGCACGCCTTCCATGGGACGCCGGCGCCTGCCTTGGCGTCCCTCGATCAAACATTCTCCTATTTCGAGACTTTGCCGGCTAAGAACCAGCGGACATTAATAGTGACCGGCGCATTGTCATTCCCGCGCAGGCGGGAATCCAGTAATCGGGACGTTAAAGAACTGTGAAATCAACGATATATCGCAGTGCCTACTGGTTCCCCGCCTTCGCGGGGACGACGCTGCGGACCGGTCAAAACTTATGACCCTTGGTATTATGCCGCATCCGGCCGATCGCTTCGCCCACTCTTGTTGTCATCCCAGAACGGCGCCCCTTGCGCCGTATCCGGGATCTTTACGGGCGCTTCGAATGTTGCAAGATCCCGGCTCTGCGGTGCACCGTTGCACGCTGCACCGCGTCCGGGATGACGCCACCGGGCGGCGAAGCGATCGGCCGGATGCGGCAAAAAGCGGCGAAACCGTTCGATCTGGCGTGCGGATTTCACTTCGGCGCCCGCTCCCGGATCAGCCCCTCCTGCGCCACCGAGGCTACAAGTACGCCGTCGCGCGAGAAAATGCTGCCACGGCAGAAGCCGCGCGCGCCTTGGCTGCTCGGGCTGTCCTGAGCATAGAGCAGCCATTCGTCAGCCCGGAAGGGACGGTGGAACCACACCGCATGGTCGAGGCTCGCCATCATGATGCGCGGATCGAACATCCCCCGGCCATGCGCAATCAGCGACGTGTCGAGAAGCGAAAAGTCGGAGGCATAGGCCAACGCGCATTGATGCAGCCTGAAATCGTCCGGCAGCGGGCCGGTTGTTTTGATCCAAATATTTTGGTTAGGCCCTGTCTTGCCTGGAGAAAGAAAGCGCGACAGATCGACTGGGCGCAAGTCGATGGGCAGCTCGCGCTCCCAATAGCTTCGCACCGCTTCGGGAAGCAACGGAAGCAGGCGCGCCTTGAGGTCTTCCATCGAGGGTAGCGCCTCTGGCGCAGGCACATCGGGCATCGGGACTTGATGATCGAAACCAGGCTCGGGCTTATGGAAGGAGACGCCCATGGAGAAGATCGCCTGTCCGTGCTGTATGGCGACAACGCGGCGCGTGGTGAAGCTGCCGCCATCGCGGATACGGTCCACCTCATATATGATAGGGACCTTCGGATCGCCTGGCAGAAGAAAGTAGGCGTGCAGAGAATGCGCCAGCCGGTCTCTGGCTTCCACTGTGCGGTCGGCCGCCATGAGCGCCTGGCCCACAACTTGGCCGCCAAACACGCGTTGCCATCGGTTTTGCGGGCTGCGGCCGCGGAACAGATTGCGTTCTAGCTGCTCTAGGTCGAGGATGGTAAGAAGTTGGTCGACGGCAGACATGGGCGCTCCTTGGGCTATTTAGAAAGTAACGGGTGTTAGGGAAGCGCTGTCAAGCCGGCACTATAGCATGATCCGCAAAAGTGGCCGCCGGTTTTGCGATAAGGCTTGTCCTCGCGGAGGCGGGGATCATGCGAAAACAAAGAACTAGAGCGCGCCTTCGATCCCATCAAAGGCGATAGCGCTCTAGACGCAAAGGGAAGGTCTCACCGTGAGCGCAACCGGCACAAACCGTTTCGATATCGTCATATGCGGCGGCAGTTTTGTCGGGCTAGCGCTGGCGCGCGCGCTCTCGGTTATGGCCCCGGGCTGCTATTCCATTGCCATCGTCGAGCAGCGGCCTCTTGGCGAGGCTGGCGAGCGCGCGGCCGACGGGCGCACCGTGGCGCTGACCGCCTCGGTGAAGTCGATGCTGGAGGCAATCGGCGTGTGGACCGCAATTGCGGACAAGGCACAGCCGGTCCTGCGCATAGAGCTGTCCGACTCCGCGCTCGAGGCTCCGGTGCGCCCCGCCCTCATCGGCCTCGATTCGAACGAGGCGCCGGGCGGCGAGCCGACCGCTTATATAGTCGAGAACGCCGATCTCCTACCCGCACTCTACGCCTCGCTTGAAGGCGCAAGCAACGTCTCCTTCTTCGCGCCGGAGAGTGTGGCCTCCTTCGAGACTGGGGAAGGCGAGGTTACGGTGCAGCTCGGCTCGGGCATCGCGCTCAGCGCTAAGCTTCTTGCCGCCGCGGACGGGCGGCTGTCCAAGCTCAGGGAGATGGCCGGCATCCAAACCACGGTCTGGCCTTCGGAAAAGGTTGGCATTGTCGCAACCGTAGGCGTCGAGCGCCCCCACCATGGCATCGCGCGCCAGCATTTCCTGCCCGCCGGCCCCTTCGCCATCCTGCCGATGACTGGAAACCGCGTTTCCGTCGTGTGGACCGAGCACGCCGGCGTTTCCAAGCAAATTCTGGCGCAAGATCGCGAAGCGATAGTTGGCGAGCTGTCGCGGCGCTTCGGCACAGAGCTTGGCACGCTTACGCTTCTGTCCGCGCCGAAGGCCTATCCGCTTATGACGACTTTCGCGCGCGATTTCGTGGCGCCGCGCTTCGCGCTCGTTGGCGACGCCGCGCATGGGCTGCACTGGATCGCGGGCCAAGGCCTCAACCATGGGCTGAAGGATGTCGCCGCTCTCGCCGAGACGCTGATCGACGCGAGCCGCCTCGGCCTCGACATCGGCAGCTTGAGCGTGCTTAAGCGTTACGAGCGCTGGCGCCGGTTCGATAGCGTGACGTCGGCGATGTCCGCGGTTGCAATCAACGGGCTGTTCTCGAACGACAATATGGCGCTGCGCATGCTGCGCAGCTCTGGGCTTCGCACTGTGGACCGGCTAGGCCGGCTCAAGACGTTCTTTATGAAAGAGGCGGCAGGTCTGACGGGCGAG
>JBKQOR010000220.1:0-23937 GCA_052145435.1 Rhodomicrobium sp.
TTTGGCGAGCCAAGCGTAACCGCCTCGGCAATCGCCGCGGATGTCGGCATCAGTCACGGCAATCTGCATTACCATTACCCCTCGAAAGAGAAGATCGTCCAGGACCTGTTCTCGGATTTCCGCCACGAGATCGGGCATACGCTCCAGGCGCCGCAAGGACGCGCCGTTCACGCCGAGGACGTCTGGCTTTTCCTGCATCTGACCTTCGAGATTATTTTCAAGTACCGCTTCCTTTACCGCGACCTCAACGAGCTCTTGTCGCAGCACCGCATCATCGAGACGCAGTTCAAGGAAATTCTCGGCCGCCAGGTTGAGACAGCCTCGGCGCTCTTAAGGGGCCTCGCCCGCAGCGGCTCCATGCAGGCTACGGAGGCTGAATGCGCCGGGCTTGCCAAAAACATGATTATGATCGCTACCTATTGGTTATCTTACGAATTCGTTCTCAACCCCCGGCAGCAGCCCGATAGCAGAACCCTTACGCGCGGCATCGTCAGCGCGCTCTCGCTCGCCCGCCCCTATTTGGCGCCCGGCGCGCGCGCGCTCTTCGAGCACCTTTCGCAACAATATTTAGCGTCTGGAGGAGACGGACATGGCAACCAAGCAGCCGAAATGGAAAAGCTTTCCAGGTAACGATGAGGACTTCAATTTTGCGGCCACTGCGCTGAAGAAGCATTGGGGGCGCCTTCACCAGGGCGATTGCGAGCCGTTTCCCGACGCGGCCCATGTGAAATCGCTGTTCGAGGCCTATCCCGAGCTTAAGATCAAAATGCCTGCCACCGAGGTAGCGGAGGTGCTGCAAGACGCTTGGCGCGCCTACCACCGGGGGGACTTTCAGAAGGCGGTGGAGCTTGGCCTGTCATTGGGCCGGCCCGGAACGAACGTCGCGAACAAGGCCGCCAACATCTACGCCACCTACCTGGAGGACGGCAAAGAGCGCAAGCTTGCGATGTTTCTCGATGCGGTAAACCGGGGCGAGGCGCTCCAGCGTTCGGCGCCGGGTCTCGCCAATGCCTGGTATTTCCACGCCCAGGCGCTCGGCCGCTACAGCCAGGGCATCTCGGTCGCCAAGGCGCTCGCCCAGGGGCTCGGCGGCAAGGTGAAGGACAGCCTTGAGAAGGCCTTGGAGCTGGAGCCGAAGCACGCCGACGCCCATATCGCGCTGGGTGCCTATCACGCGAACGTCGTCAACAAGATGGGGGCGCTGGCTGGCCGGCTCACATTCGGGGCGAGCAAGGAGGCGGCGCTTGAGCATTTCCAAGCCGCGCTGAAGCTCCTTCCGGAGTCGGCGATTGCGCGCATCGAATATGCGAATGGGCTTGCTATGCTGTTCGGTAAATCCAAGCTCGCCGAAGCCACCAAGCTCTACGAGGAAGCGGCGCAATGCAATCCCGCCGACGCGATGGAATGGCTCGATGTGGAGCTGGCGAAATCGGAGATCGCGGCTTAAAGCTTTGCGTCCTGCCGGGAGGGAACGTTTTTGATGGCCAGCATGGGCGAAAAAAGCCAGCTGGCGAGCAAAGCAGCCAGCAGCGCGCCCGCAACTTGCGAGGCGATGAAAAGGGGAACCGAAGCGGGCGCTATTCCGGAGAAGGTGTTCGTGAGCGCTCGGGCAATGGTCACCGCCGGATTGGCGAAACTGGTGGAAGCGGTGAACCAGTAGGCGGACGTAATGTAAAGGCTAACCAGCCAAGGGATTGCGGGCTTTTGAAAGCGAAGTCCCGCAAGGATGGTTGCCACGAGCCCGAACGTCGCGACCGCCTCGGCGAACCACTGCCGCCGCCGGTGCGCAACTTCGTGGAAAGTTCCAGCACCGGCAGGCCGAACATGAGGTGAGCCATCATCGTGCCGGCGATGCCGCCCGTCACCTGCGCTGCGATGTAGAGGGCGGCCTCCGCGCGCGGCAGCTCGCCTCTCGCGGCAAAAACGAGCGAGACCGCGGGATTGAAGTGCGCGCCGGAGATTGGTCCAAGGATGGAGATGAGCACCACAAGCACCGCGCCAGTGGGCAGCGTGTTGCACAGGAGTTGCAGGGCAACATCGCGAGTCAAGGTCTCGGCCATGATGCCCGAGCCGACGACGGCAGCGACCAGAAAAGCCGTGCCAAGGGCCTCGGCTGCGAGGCGGCGGGGAAGATCGAAGGCTGCCATCAGCTCGCCTTTTCAGGACCTGGGGTCGCGCCTTCCATGCGGCCGATTTCTTTCAGCCGCGCGCTCAGCGCCAATCTGCCGATGCTTTGGAGCGGAAGCGACGTGAAAGCCGCAATCCGGTTGCGCAGGTAGCGGAAAGCCTCGTTGAAGGCGCGCTGCTTTTCGATATCGGTGCCTTCGATCGCCGCGGGGTCTTCGATGCCCCAATGCGCCGTCATCGGCTGGCCCGGCCAGATGGGGCACACCTCGCCCGCCGCGCTATCGCAGACGGTGAACACGAAATCCATCTTGGGCGCGCCGGGAAGCGCGTACTCCTCCCAGCTTTTCGAGCGGAAATCCCCGGCCGGATAGCCATAGGCGGCAAGCGTCTTCAGCGCATAGGGGTTCACCACCCCCTTGGGATGGCTGCCCGCCGAGAAGGCGTTGAAACGCTGGGCCCCTTCCTTGCGAAGGATTCCTTCGGCCAGGATCGAGCGGGCCGTGTTCCCCGTGCAGAGGAACAGGACATTGTAGATGCGATCACTCATGGATTTGCTCCTACGGTTAGCAACACTGGCGTGAACAGTTTTCCGTTTTTGTGCCCGTAGGAAAGCGCACAAGATCTTTCTGTCGAGACTTTGCGCAACAGGGGCGCTGCGTGCTGGTGAGAAGCCGCGTCCCGATAAGCCCGGTGAGCTCCGCTGAGTGGGTCAGCGGCAGCAGATGATTGGCTCCTTGCACCACGGCACGTTCGCTTTCCGGCATAAGGGCGTGCAGCGCTTCCACGAGGCGCTGCATTGGCTCGGGGCAGCCGTCGCCGCGCACCAGCAAGGTGAGCGGCCCCAGCGCCGCCAAACGGTCCGGGCCAGGATCGGCCGCGAACGAAGCCTCCCAGTCGAGCACAGCCTTGTCCGCCATCCCAAGCATGGAATCGCGCACCGCCGGGCGCAGACGCGCCCAGGCTCCGCTGCCATTCCAGAAATCGACAAACTGCTCCATCGCTGCCTCGCGCTTGCCATCCGCCATCGTGGCGGCGAAGCGGTCGTATTCGTTCCGGAGTGTGCCGTAGGCTCCGCTTTCTCCAGTATAGCGAAGGGCGGCAAAGAACACCGGCTCAATAAGCGTCAGTGAGAGGACACGGCCAGGGTCGGCGAGCGCAATGTGTAGAGCCACTGCTCCGCCGTAGGAGTAGCCAACGAGATGATATTCGGCGCCACAGGAGGGCAGCAACGTTTGCAATGCCCGGGCTTCCGCATCGAGATCGAACAGCACGTCCGGCGGCCAAGCCTGGGATCGGCCATAGCCGATCAGGTCCGGCGCAATACTGCGGAATGCAGGCCGCAAGGCGTCCATTGTTGAGCGCCACATGGTGCCATTGCCTGTAGAGCCGTGCAGGAGAAGCACGGTTTGGCCCTGGCCAGCCTCAGTATAAGCCGCAGCGGACACCGCTGGGCCACAACTCATCGATGGATCGTCCATGGTCCCTCCTGCGAGCTAGAAGCACTTGCGCCGCCTCCAGCTCTGCGGCGCGTGCGATGCGATTGGCGGCAAGCGCCAGCGCATCTTGTTCAACTGACAGTGCGCGGCAGGATGGCCGCCACTGCTCAACCGCAGCGCCCGGTGCGGGCTTCCGGCTTTTGGGCGCGCACGAAGGCGCTCATGAATTTGCCGTCGACGTGTTGGGCCAGGGATTCCACGTCGATATCGAGGCCCTTGCCGCTCAGGAACTCGCGGGCATCTTCGCCCCTATACATGCGCGTGGGCTCGATGCCGATGTTCTCGAAGCCCGCCGCGGCGAGCTTGGCCTCGTACTCCGTATCCTGGAGCGCGCCCGCGATGCAGCCAGACCAGAGCAGGACTTGGTTGCGGATTTGCGCGGGCATTTCGCCGCGCGTGACGATATCGGACACGGCGAAGCGGCCGCCGGGTTTCAGCACCCGGAACGCCTCTTTGATGACCTTGTCCTTGTCGGCCGAAAGATTGATAACGCAATTCGAGATAATGACGTCGACGGAGTTATCGGGAAGCGGGATGTTCTCGATCTCGCCTTTGAGGAATTCCACATTCCCGGCGCCGGCCGCCTTTTGATTTTCGCGGGCGAGCGCCAGCATCTCGTCCGTCATGTCGAGGCCGTAAGCCTTGCCCGTTGGGCCGACGCGGCGTGCAGAGAGCAGCACATCGATGCCGCCTCCCGAGCCGAGATCGAGCACGGTTTCACCCGGCTGCAATTGCGCCAAGGCGGTGGGGTTGCCGCAGCCGAGCGAAGCAAGCACCGCCGCCTCCGGCAGTGCGCCTTTCTCGGACACGTTATAGAGATTTGACGTGATGGGGCTCGTTCCGGCTAGCGCGGCATTGCCGCCGCAGCACGATGCGCCTTCGCTGACACGGCGGGCGGCGTGGGCATAGCGCTCGCGCACGGCTTCCTTAACATTGGCATCGCTCATGATTCGCTCCTAGCAGCAGGTGATGGCTTTGGCCTCGATCGCTTTGTTGCGCGTGCAGCATTCGGCGAACAGAAATGCGAGGATGTCCTGCAACGCCTGGGTGTTCGCCGTATAGCGGAGGAAGGTGCTTTCACGGCGCACCTTCACGAGGTCTTCGTTTTTCAGCTTTTCGAGGTGATGGGAGAGCGTCGAGGCAGGAATGCCAAGCTCGGAGCCGATCTCGCCAACGACAAGGCCCTCGGGATGCGCGGCCAGCAGAAGACGCACGATCCTGAGCCGCGTTTCCGTGCCGAGCGCCGCCATCATATCGGCGTAGCGGGCGATTCGATCGTCGTGCGGGGCGTCGGGCATGGCGCAACCTCAAGGTTCCGTAATTCTATAAACGCAGAACTACCGAACTGTCAAGCTGCGTCCGATCCATTAATACCGGATCCGGTTGAATGCTTCCGCGCCCGTCATCCCAGAACGGCTTTTGCGCCGTATCCGGGATCTTAAAAGGCGCCGGCATTTGCAAAGATCCCGGATAATGCCTCCGGCATTTCCGGGACTTGATTACCCCGATGTTTCCGCTGCCATGAATCTTTCGCTGCAGCGTCGTCCCCGCGCAGGCGGGACCCATGCTAACCAATTGTTCCTACGATAGAAATGGATTCCCGCCTTCGAGCGTGTGAAAAAATCGAAATACCAAGTCCGCAGATAAGCTACAAGCGTCATTCCCGCGAAGGCGGGAATCCATTTATCACACTGGAACAAGACCTTAGCATGGATCCCCGCCTTCGCGGGGACGACGTTGTGGCCCTGATTTCAAGCGTTTCAACTGGTTTGACGATTCTTTCACATGCTCCTTCGCGGGAATGACTCCGCGGAAATGCTTAAACCAGACTCAAACGCCACAGCGGAAACATCGGGATAATCAAGTTCCGGGATGACGCCGGTGGGCGAACCATTCAACCGGATTCCGTATAACGCCCTCGCAAAACCTGGCTTTGTGTGAAGCGTTAGAAGTTTGAAGGTTGCTGAGCGCCTAGCGGCTCACGCGAATGATGCCGCTCTTTCTGCTGGCGGAGCGGATAGGCTCAGGCCCGACGAACCAGCGGCAACGCGGATATTTCAGCGGACAATCCACGCTTTTCGTATATGCCGCCTTCGCACTGCGGCAGCGCGCATATTTCTTCGGGCAAACGACGGGGCTTGTGAGCGCGACGTGCAGGAGCCTGCACTTCAAGCTTTTTGAATTGCAGTTCTGAGCCTCCGTCTCGACCGCCTGTTTTGGGCTCGCGGCGGCGCTGTCAGCGGCGGCCACGTCCATTATGGGAGCGTTCGAGGTTTCTCTCGCCGGCGCTTGCTTGTCGAGCAGCTTACAGCCCGGCAAGTGCACGAAATGGCGGTGGCTGTCGCCTCGCCGGTCGGCGAAATAATAGCGGCCGTCACAGATCCAGGCGATGGGAGGAAGCTTGTCCCGTTCGAAGAGAAGATCGGCGCGCCGCAGGTCGCCCCAAAACTCGTTCATTTGCAGCGTGTCCTCCTTGGACGGAGCCAACGCCGTGAACCGGAAAGGCAGGGACAGAACAGGTATGTAGGCTTGCCCATTGCGGAGCGCGGCGCGCACGGCCCCATACACGTCTTCCACATTCTGGTTTTGGATCGCAAAGCAGCCAATGGAGCCGCACCCGCCGTGAATGAGAATGCTGGAGCCCGATCTGCCGTTCACCTTGTCGAATTTGTTCGGATAGTTGATGTTCATGGCCCGGTCCCAGCGCCTGTTGACGATGAGATCGGAGGTCGTGATCCGGTAAAGCCCCTCGGGCGATTGCCTGTCACCCTCGTAGAACTTGGGGCCTAATCCGCCCGACCAGCGGCAAATACCGTAGACTTTGAAGAGTACGTAACGCGGACCCTGCTGAACCCAAAGCTCCATTTCCGAGGTTTGCTTGTAAACCCGGATAAAAATGGGCGAGCCGAGCTTAATGCCGCGCGCCTCGAACCGTTGGGAAAGCTCGGCCTCCCTGGCGGCGACAGATTCTGGGCGCCACGATTTATTTGCAGCCTGTGCATTTCCAATATGAGGTAGAGCAATCGCAAAAACTGTTAGTAATAAGCTTGCAAGACGAAACTGCATCTCAACTCCTTCTAAGGCTACGCCTCAAGACGCTTGACCCAAACTTGGGCGTAACGGGCTGCTGCTCTTTTCACTCTGAAAGTAAAGCGAGCGAGCGCAATCCCTGAGTCGAAATGTGATATTAATATGGCCATGGTCGGACACATTGTCGCAGCGCCGCGTGGCAATCCCAGCTCTTTTCTTGTCAAGCTGACGGTGGAATCTGCTGGCCCCGTCTAGAAGTTCCCTTTGATTTTCAAGGCGTTTGGCATCCATAGGTGCCTCTTGTAAGAACTGTGGCCTTTTAACCCTGTTCCATCGTTTTCTTGCAACAGCTGGACGGTGCGGGACGCCGGCCGCGCAGCCCCCGCTTGGTTTTGGACTAAAATATTTGGCCGGAGTTAGTTCCGCTGTCACGGCTCTAAGCCGTTTTATCTTCGGGAAAGCTTTCAGGGAAAGGCCGGTTAGCGTGCGCCTTAACACTTTTTAATATAGCGGCAAGTGGCCTGTAATCTTCTCCTGCCTATATGAGAACGAGGATAAATTCACACAGGGGAGTATGAAGCCAATGGCATCCGGACAAATCCAGGATGATACGGGCAAGATCTATGCGCGCCGGCGGTTCAGGCCGATTGGCGCGATTGCGGGTGCGGGCCTCATAGGTGCCGGCCTTTTGGCCGCGATCCCGCAAAGCTCTTTTCTGGTCACTCCCGCGGCCGCGCAAGACCAGCGTCCGCCGAGCTTTGCCGATCTGGCCGATAAGGTCCGGCCCGCTGTTGTCAGCGTGAATGTGAAGTCCACTGGCGGGGTCGGCGAAGTTTCCGGCCACGATTTTCCCATTCCCGATTTGCCGCAGGATTCCCCGCTCCGCGATTTTTTCGACCAGTTCAGGCATAATCAGCCGGAACGGCACCCAACACGCGCGCAAGGCTCCGGCTTTCTTATTTCTGCGGACGGCTATGTCGTGACCAACCATCACGTCGCGGATAAGGCCGATGAAATCGAGATCACGTTCGAGAACGAGGAGAAGTACAAGGCGAAGGTCGTCGGCAGCGACGCCCGCACCGATATCGCGCTCCTCAAGATCGACGCCAAAAAGAAGTTCGATCATTGGCTCGAATTTGCCGATACGCCTCCGCGCGTCGGCGATTGGGTCTTGGCCGTCGGCAATCCCTTTGGCCTTGGCGGAACCGTGACGGCTGGCATCGTCTCGGCCTCGGGCCGCGATATCGGCTCCGGTCCCTACGATTTCCTTCAGATCGACGCGGCTGTGAACCGCGGTAACTCCGGCGGCCCCTCTGTCAACCTCGATGGCAAGGTCATCGGCGTCAACACCGCCATCTACAGCCCAAGCGGCGGAAGCGTCGGCATCGCTTTTGCAATTCCCGCTTCCACGGCGCGCGACGTCGTCCAGAAGCTCAAGGATAAGGGCAAGGTGAGCAGCGGCTGGCTCGGCGTTCAAATTCAGAACGTTGACGACAATATCGCCGAGAGCCTTGGCCTGAAAGACTCGAAAGGTGCCCTTATCGCCAAGATCCTCTCCGACGGACCGGCCGCGAAGTCCGATCTGAAGGCGCAGGACGTCATCTTAGATGTTAATGGGAAGCCCGTCGCCAATTCCCGCGAGCTAGCAAGGACGATAGCGGCCCTGTCCCCCGGCTCCGATGCCCGCTTGCACATCTTCCGCAATGGCTCGGAGAAGGATATCACCCTCAAGCTTGGAGAGTTTCCGGATAACGAAAAGGTCGCCTCTCTTAGCTCCGGCGGCGAGGAGAACGAGTCTGGCAAGGAGCTGGAAGAGCTTGGCCTGACGCTGGTTCCTGCGCCCGATCTCCCTGGAAGCAAGGCGAAGGAAGGTGTGGCTGTATCGAGCGTCGATCCCAATTCGAGAGCTGCCGACCAAGGCTTGAAGCGCGGCGATATCATAATCGAAGTCAACAGCAAGGCTGTTTCGAGCGTTGACGACGTGGTCGCCGGGATACGCGAGGCACGGGAAAAAGGCAGAAAGAATGTTCTTCTGCAGATCCGCAGCCGCGATAAACAGCAGCGCTTCCTTGCGCTTCCTATCGAGCAGAAGCCGGACCACGAGGACAAGGACGCCGATAAGGACAAAGACGCACCGAAGCGGAACAAGCACTAATATTGCAGCGAAGGCGAGGGGGTTCCCCTCGTCTTCCCATTACGGCAGCATATTTCTTAGGAATGCATTCTTCCCTCCCACACGGTGCTCAAATGCGAGTTTTGATCGTTGAGGACGACCGGACCGCGGCCGATTTCCTCGCAAAGGCCCTCGGCGAGGCCGGCTACCAGACTGAAATCGCAAGCGACGGCGAAACGGGCTTCGAGCTCGCGTGCTCCGGGGCGTTCGGCGTTCTGATTATCGACCGGATGCTCCCGAAACTCGACGGATTGTCGATCGTGGAACGGCTCCGGGCACGCAGGGACCGGACCCCTGTGCTGATTTTAAGCGCTCTCGGAGCGGTCGACGACCGCGTTAAAGGTTTGCGCTCCGGCGGCGACGACTATTTGGCGAAGCCTTACTCGCTCGTAGAGCTTGTGGCGAGGGTCGAGGCCCTGACCCGGCGCGGCCCATCGGAGGGCGCCGTGACGACGTATAGCGTGGGCGATCTCGTGCTTGACCGCCTTTCCCATAAAGTCACGCGAGGCGGCGAGACCATACTCCTGCAGCCCCGCGAATACCGGCTGCTCGAATATCTCATGCGCCACGCCGGGCAGGTGGTGACGCGCACCATGCTTCTGGAAAATGTTTGGGATTATCACTTCGATCCGCAAACCAACGTGATCGACGTCCATATCTCGCGTCTTCGCAGCAAGATCGACAAGGGGCAGGACAAGCCGCTCCTGGAAACGGTACGCGGGGCGGGATACATGATCCGAAATGACCGCCATTAGGCTCGAGAAGCTCATTCCGCGCGTTGTCTTCGCAACGCCCTTCCGGCTTTTTGCGATCTACATCTCGCTGTTTTGCGCTGCTGTCGCCGTCACGTTCATCTATGTCAACATATCGATGCAGGGCTTTCTCAGCCGCGAGGCGGAGACGGCGGTTCACGCCGATTTCGAAGCGCTTGCCGCGCGCTACCGCGACGGCGGGCTGCAATCGCTCGTCAGTGCCATCTCCGAGCACTCGGCCTCGTCGAGCGGCTCGCTTTACCTTCTGACCGATAATGGTGGCCGCAGGCTTGCAGGCAATCTCGATACGGTTGCAGCGGACCTGTGGAATATCCAAGGTGCCGCCCAGTTCGCCTACCGCAAACGCAAGGACGGACGCGTGAGCGAGCATCAGGCGCTGGGCCTGGTTGCGCGGCTGCCGGATGGCCTGCGCTTGATCGTTGCACGGGATATCGAAAACCAAGAGGCGCTCAAGCGGGTGCTGCGGAACGCCTTTCTTCTCGGCTACGCTCTCATCATCGTCATCGGCGCCGCTGGGGGCACGATCGTTAGCCGGAGCATTTTGCGCCGCGTCGACGCGGCCTCGAACACGGCCCTCGCAATCATGCAGGGTAATCTCGCCCGGCGTGTGCCCGTTACGGGCCGGAACGACGAGTTCGAGCGCCTCAGCCAGAATTTGAACGCGATGCTCGACCGCATTCAAGACCTTATGGCTGGGCTCAAGGATGTTTCGGATAACATCGCCCACGATTTGAAAACGCCGCTCCACCGGCTTCGCTCGCGCGCGGAGAGGGCATTGCAATCGAGCCGCTCGCCGGAAAGCCTGGCCGAGGCTTTGGGCTCGGTCATCGAGGAGGCCGACGGGCTAATCCAGACTTTCGATGCGCTTTTGAGCATTGCGCGCCTTGAGGCCGGATCGCGCTCGGAGAGCTTCGGGCCGCTCAACATATGCGCGCTGACCCGCGATGTGGCCGAGCTGTACGAGCCGGCCGCCGAGGAGTGCGGACTTTCTTTGCGGCTTTCCTGTCAGGGCGATGCTATGATGCTGGGAGAGAAGCACCTCATCGTTCAAGCGCTGGCGAACCTTTTGGACAATGCGATCAAATACGCGGCTCCTTTGGCAGAGGCCGCCGCGGCGGGCAGCGGGGCGCCGCTGACGGTCGATGTCGCGCTTGAGGATAAGGGCGATACCGTGGATATCGTCATCGCGGACAGGGGACCCGGCATCCCGCAAGGCGACCGGGAACGCGTTCTGCAACGCTTCGTCCGCCTTCAGCCGAGCCGGTCCATTCCCGGAAGCGGCCTCGGCCTGAGCTTGGTAGCGGCTGTGGCCCGGCTGCACGGAGGATCGGTGTCGCTCGAGGACAATGAGCCCGGTTTGAGAGTCCGCTTGTCATTGAAAAAGAACCTGACGCCCATTGAGTCCCAAACGGCCTTCGAGCCGCATCGGGTGCTCAGCCATGCAGGCTAGACCGGGCCCTTTTACCGGACGCTTGGGCGAAGGGCCTCTCGACGATGAGGGAGAAACCGGCCGCCGCCTGTTAGAACGGGTTTGCGCCGCTCTAAGGACGCGAGCTGGAAGCGAGCCGGAGCCGGCCTTCCCGCCTCAAGTTTCTGCGTTCCTGCGCGGCGTTTTCGCCGGCTCGTCCTTTCTATTCGGACTGGCGGAGAGAAACCCGCAGCTTCTCATGACGACCCTCGAAACGGCCCCCGAAGCCCAGTTCGAGGAAATCCTGGCGCGCACCGCCCGCGAGGCTTCGCAAGCGGAGTCCCAGCGCGAGATCATGCGGATATTGCGGCAAGGCAAAACTGGGATTGCCTTCCTGATCGCGCTTGCCGATTTGGCGGACATTTGGACTGTCGAGGAGGTGACGCTCAGATTGAGCCAAGCCGCCGATCTGCTCGTGGGAGCGGCCGTTCGTTTTCTCTTGCGGCGCGCGGCGCAGGCGGGGCAGTTTCGCCCGCGCGATCCCTCAAATCCCGATAGGGACAGCGGCCTTGTCATTCTTGGCATGGGCAAGTACGGCGCCCATGAGCTGAACTATTCGAGCGATATCGATCTGATCGTTTTTTTCGACCGCGAGATCGCGCCGCTTGGCCCAGATGTGGA
Source organism: Rhodomicrobium sp. (assembly GCA_052145435.1). Taxonomy (GTDB): domain Bacteria; phylum Pseudomonadota; class Alphaproteobacteria; order Rhizobiales; family Rhodomicrobiaceae; genus Rhodomicrobium. Next base: position 11,689 of record JBKQOR010000220.1, read on the forward strand.
ACCGGGACCTTTTTTCGTCCGGTTCACCCGCGATCTCGTCCATATCATGCAAGAGAGCACCGCGGACGGCTATGTGTTCCGAACCGATTTACGCCTGCGCCCCGATCCCGGCTCGACACAGGCAGCCATCTCGACCGAGACCGCCTTCCGCTATTACGAGAGCCTCGGCCAAAATTGGGAGCGCGCGGCGCTCATCAAGGCGCGTCCCGTCGCGGGGGATATTGCAGCGGGCGAAGCCTTTTTGAAGGCGCTTAGCCCTTACATCTGGCGTAAGTATCTCGACTACAACGCGATCTTGGATATCCACGCAATGAAGCGGCAAATCCACGCCGCCAAGGGACACGAGCGCATCGCCATTGGCGGCCATAATCTCAAGCTCGGACGGGGCGGCATCCGGGAGATCGAGTTTTTCGTGCAATCCCAGCAGCTCATCGCCGGAGGACGCCAGCCGGCGTTGCGCACGCGGCAAACGCTCGCGGGGCTGGACCTCTTGACCCGTTTCCAGTGGATCGGCGCGCCGGTTCGCGACGATCTTGCGCGCGCCTACCGCTATCTGCGGCGCATGGAGCATCGCCTGCAAATGATGGCGGATCAGCAGACCCACACACTTCCTTCGGGTGCGGACCAGCTGGCTAAATTCGCGCGCTTTGCCGGTTATCGCGACCTGGACCGGTTCAAGGACGAGCTACGCCGCCAGATGCAAAACGTGGAGACACACTACGCCGCGCTTTTCGAGAGCACGCCCGAGCTGACGCCGAAGCGCGTCAAGGGAAACCTCGTCTTCACCGGCGATGCGGAAGACCCCGGCACCGCTCAAACGCTAAGTCAACTCGGCTTCAAGAATCCATCCACCGCGATCTCCGCCGTAAAGGGCTGGCATTACGGCCGCTACAAGGCGATGCAAAGCGAGCGCGCGCGTGAGATTCTCACCGAGTTCACCCCTGCGCTGCTCGAAGCGTTTGCCGATACGAGCGACCCTGATCTCGCCCTTGCGACCTTCGACACGTTCCTGAGCGAGGTTCCATCCGCCTTGCAGCTCTTCTCGATGCTGCGTGCCAATCCAGACCTTTTGCGCCTCCTCGCACAGATCATGGGCTCAGCGCCGAGGCTCGCGCGGATTCTCGGCCGCCGCCGGCGCCTCATGGATGCAATTCTCGATCCCGGCTATATCGGCGCCCGCCCCGCCGGAGATGAGCTGAAAGGATTGATCCGGCGCGAGATCGTGGAGGCGGGCTCCTATGAGGAAAAGCTCAACCGCGCGCGTGTCACTGGCCAGGAGCAGGCGTTCGCCATCGGGGTGAGGCTTCTCTCGCGCCAGCTCACGCCGCAACAGGCGGGCGAGGATTATTCGCTCGTTGCCGAGGCTGTGATCGAAGCTTTGCTCGATACCGTGCAGGCACAATATGGCGCCTCCTTCCCGGCACCGGCCGTGATCGGCATGGGCAAACTGGGCGGCCGCGAGATGACGGCCTCCTCCGATTTGGACTTGATCGTGGTCTACAGCACGCTTTGCGATGCGGCGGCGCAGGCCTCGCAGCACTATGCGCGGTTCACGCAGCGGCTGATCGCCGCGATCGCGGCGCCCACAACGGAAGGCGTGCTTTATCCGGTCGATATGCGGCTGAGGCCTTCGGGAAAGGCTGGGCCCGTCGCGGTGCGGCTCGACGGTTTTCTCGCCTACCAGCAGAAAAGCGCTTGGACGTGGGAGCATCTGGCGCTGACGCGCGCGCGGCCGGTGGCCGGCCCTGCGGCGCTTCGAGAGCGCCTCGCCGCGGACATCCGGCAAGTGCTGACCATGCCCCGCGACCGCGCGAAGACCGCTGCCGATGTGCGCGAAATGCGGGCTATGATCGAGACGGAGAAGGGCACGGCCGATATCTGGCAGACGAAAATGCACAGGGGCGGCCTTGTCGACGCGGAGTTCATCGCGCAGTTCTTGCAGATCGTGCACGCGGCCGATGAACCAGCCATTTTAAGCCCGAACACCGCGCAAGCCTTGGCGAACCTGATGCAGGCCGGCATTCTTAGCACAGCGGACGGCAACGCGCTTCTTAGCGCGGCCGGACTCTATCAAGACATCGCCCACATTCTGCGGCTTTGCACCGAAGACCGGTTCGATCCCCAGACCGCCCCGGAAGACCTGATTGGCCTTCTCCTGAAAGCGACGGGCGAGCCTGACATGGGGCGGCTCAAGGCACGTCTTGGAGAGGCGTACACCGGCACCGCGCACCTTTTTTCCACGCTTATCGCTTGAGATCCCTCGGATACTCATATCGAATCCGGCCGATCGCTTCGCCGCCCGGTTAGTTCGCGGGCGTCACCCCGGAAAGCGCTGTCAGCGCTTATCCGGGGTCTTGCAACATTCGAAGCACCCGTAAGGATCCCGGATACGGCGCGAAGGGCGCCGTTCCGGGAGGACAACAAAGCGCCGCGAAGCATTCAACCGGATTCGGTATCATACACCCGAAGCCGGTAGCCGACACCGGTTTCGGTTAAGATGTGCGCTGGAGTTTCTGGATCGGACTCGATTTTCTGCCGCAGCTGTCGCACATAGATCCGCAAATATTGAACGTCGCACGCCGCGCCCCAAACTTCCTGCATCAAGAACCTGTGGGTGAGAACTTTGCCCGCGTGGAGTACGAGAAGCCGGAGGATCTCGTATTCCTTGGGCGACAGCTTCACCTCCTCGCCTTTCACTGTAACGATGCGCCGGACAAGATCGACGCAAAGGTCTCTGCTCTTGAACAGCGGCTCGCCGCCCTGCTCCTGAACGCGGTGGCGCAAAGCGGTGCGAATGCGCGCAACGAGCTCGGCGATGCCGAAGGGCTTTGTGACGTAATCGTCCGCGCCGAGATCGAGGGCCTCGACTTTCCCGCGCTCGCCGGCGCGGCTCGACAAAACGATGATAGGCATCTTCGATCCGCTGGCCCGCACGCGGCGGATCACGTCCAAACCGTCAAGATCGGGAAGGCCCAGATCGAGAATCGCAACTTCGGGTTTCGCACTGGCGATAAGGGCGAGCGCGGTCTCCGCGTTCTCCGCTTCCAGCACTTCGAAGCCTTCGGCGGTGAGGCTCGTCCGCAGGAGGCGCCTGATCGGCGGCTCGTCGTCGATAACGAGAACCGGCGTCTTGTCGCTGGCTGTGCCCATATCTTACCGGCAGCGTCAGGCTGCCACGCCCTTTTCTGGATTGGGAAATGTGATCGTAAAAATTGCTCCCGAGCGGTCGGACCGGTTCGCGGCGGCGATTTTTCCTCCAAGCGCTTCGACAAAGCCGCGGCAGATCGCGAGTCCAAGCCCCGTACCCGCGCGCTGCCTGTCCCCCTGCCTCACGCGGTGAAACTTCTCGAAAACGCGCTCAAGCCGGTCTTCGGGAATTCCCGGCCCTTCGTCCAAGACCTCGATCGCTATCGCCCCGAAGGTCCGGCGCGCTCGAATGGTAATAAGCGATCCCGGCGGGGCGTATTTCGCAGCGTTGTCGAGAAGGTTGACCAGCACTTGCTCGAACAGCATGACATCGAGTTTGAGCATTGGCAGGTTCGCCTCGAGATCGACTTCGACGCGATGAGCGGACATCATGCTTGCCACGCGTTGAAGTGCGGCCCCAACCACTTCGTCGACATCGACAAGCTGCCGGTCGAGCTCGATGCCGCCCGATTCGATTTTGGTCATATCGAGCAGGTTCGCGACAAAGCGCGACAGACGTTCCGCCTCCTCCTGGATGGTGGCGGTTAGGTCCTCGCGCTCGGGCGCGTCGAGAACGTCGCGATATTTCTTGAGCGATGTCACCGCGCCCAAGATCGAGGCGAGCGGCGTTTTGAGATCGTGGGACAAGGAGGTGAGAAGCGCGGCGCGCAGACGTTCGGTTTCGGCCGCCAACCGTGCTTCGTTAATTTGTCCGGCCAGCTTCACACGCTCGATCGCCACGGCGGATTGATCCATAAGGGCGTCCAGCAGGCGGCGCTCGTCCGGCGTCAGCAGCATTTCGTGCCGCTGTCCGCGCGCTAAGCCCACGACGCCGACGGCACCCGAGCCGGTGCGCAACGGGACAAAAAGGCGTCTCGCTCCCGGCAGCGTCTCCGAGCCGCGCCCTGCCGGCCTGTTATTTTCAAACGACCATTTCGCCGCGCCAAGCTCAGCCTGATCGAGATCGTCCTCAGGCGGAAAGCCAGCCTTCACGCGCAACACGCCGTCCGCTTCGGGCAGCACGATGACGACGTCGGTCTTCAACGAATGTGCGATCTGATAGGCGGTGGCCCAAAGCAAATCGTCCAGCGTGACGATGCCCGCGAGCTTCTTGGAGAAGATGTAAAGTGCTTCTGTCGTCGCGGCTCGGTTGCGGGCCGTATAGGCCTGTGCTCTGACTTTAGCGGTCAAGTTGCTGACCACAAAAGCGGTGAAGAAGAAAAATATGAGCGCGGGGATGTTCTTGATGCCCGCGATGGTGGAATTGCCGGATTCTTCCAGAAAAAAGATCTGGTACGCAACCATGCTCGAAGCTGCCGCGAACATCGACGGCCACAGCCCATAATTATAGGCGACGCCGATGACAGCGACTAGAAAAACAAGGTTGGCACTTTCAATGCCAATCAGAGGCGTGAGCAAATAGGCAAAGCCAAACGCGAGCGCAACCGCAACAATCGTCGCGAGGTAGGGGAAAAGCTCCGAAGCGCCTTGATCGGCGGGTGCCCCGGTCTTGACCGACTTCTTCGGAATGGGATCGCTCGCCAGGTGGTCGCCCGCGATCACATGCACGCTGATATTGCCGGAGTTGCGCACGATATCTCGGACGACCGAGCCATTGATCAGCTCGAACCAGCGCGTCCGCTCGGATTTGCCCGTAATGACGTGCGTCACGTTATTGGCGCGCGAGAACGCGAGAACGTCCTCTGCGATGTTCGTGCCGCCTGGAATCGTGATTGCCTCGCCTTGCAGCTTTTCCGCGAGGCGCAAGGTGTCGGCGACGCGGTCGCGCTCGACCTCGGAGAGATTCTGGCTGCGGCGAGTTTCGATGTAGATCGCAGTCCACGGCGCGTGCAGGCGGTCGGAGAGCCGTTTCGTATAGCGCACGAGCCCGGCCGAGCGCGGGTCCTCGCTGATGCAAACAAGAAGGCGCTCGCCGGCGGGCCAGGGGCCGGCGATGGCGTGCGCCCGCATGTGGGTGAGAAGCTGCTCGTCGACCCGTTGCGCCGTGCGGCGGAGCGCAAGCTCTCTAAGCGCGGTTAGGTTGCCTGGTGAGAAATAGTGATTGAGCGCGCGCTCGGCCTGCTTCGGGACGTAGACCTTGCCTTCCCTGAGCCGCTGGATCAGCTCGTCGGGCGACAGGTCGATAACTTCGATATCGTCGGCTTTGTTGAGCACGGAATCCGGCACCGTTTCGCGGACCCGTATGCGCGTGATTTGAGCCACGACATCGTTCAAGCTCTCGACGTGCTGAATGTTGAGCGTGGTGTACACATCGATGCCGGCGGCAAGCAGCTCCTCGACGTCGAGATAACGCTTGGGATGGCGGCTGCCTGGAGCATTGGTGTGGGCGAGTTCGTCCACAAGCGCGATCTGCGGGCGGCGCTTGAGGAGGGCATCCAAGTCCATCTCTTCGAGCGAATGGCCGTGATAGTCGATTTTGGCGCGCGGAATGACCTCGAAACCGTGCAACAGGGATTGAGTTTCCATCCGGCCGTGGGTTTCTACAACGCCAATAACGACATCGGCGCCTTCTACCAGCTTGGCCCGTGCCGAAAGCAGCATTTCATAGGTCTTGCCTACGCCGGGAGCGGCGCCGAGAAACACCTTCAGACGGCCGCGGCTCTTATCCTCGCGCTGCGCCTCGACGAGTAGCGCGTCAGGCGATGGCCGTCTTATCGTTTCGGTTTCCGCCATGCCTCTCAGCTTACGAGTTGAGCCGCCGTTGCATTGAATTTAACGATAATATCGTAGACGCTCCAAGGATTATTTGCGTTTCTCAAGGCCGAGGCTAGTGCTTTATCCCGCAGCATCCGCGAAACCGCCGCAAGATAGGATAAAGCCTCACTCCCGCCGCTCCCCGAACCGGCTGGGCTAATGATCGTGAAAATCAGGTCTACCGGCTTGCTGTCTATCGCGTCGAAGTGGATAGGTGCGGCCAAGGTGCAAAACAGAGCGTAAGGCCGTGCGAGATCGGGAAAGCAGACATGGGGAACGGCTACGCCCCGCCCTATTCCGGTCGAACCCAGCGCTTCGCGAGCCGCAAGAGCTTCACGGATGCGCTCAGGATCGAGGCCGCTCCTCGCTCCAAGCGAGGATGCCGCAAATCTTAGCGCGTGAGCTTTATCGTCGATATGCACCCTAACCGCAATCGTTGCGGGAGTGATGATGTCGGAGAGACGCATTTTTTCCCTGCCTTGGCAAGGCGCCCCGCAACCCCTTACGGTCCCAGGAAATGCGATGCCAGAGATAACTTCTGTAAACAGTTTGCCCTTCGGATGCAACTCTGCTTAGAGCTAACGGCCGGCGCTCACGGGGCGCTCCGCATCGAGGCTCAAGTTTAGCTTGAGAACGTTAACGTGCGGTTCGCCCAGAATGCCCAAGACGCGGCCTGCGGTGTTTTCGGCCACGAGCTGCCGCAAGCGCTCCTCCTCCATTCCTCTCGCTTTTGCAATGCGGGGAATCTGGAAGAGAGCGGCAGCCGGCGATATGTCCGGATCGAGGCCGCTAGCGGATGTGGTCACGAGATCGGCCGGCACAAGGGCAGAAGGGTTCTCTGCTTTCAATTTTTTTGCGTCTTCCGTTACCCTGTCGATCAGGGCTTTGGAAGTCGGTCCTGCGTTCGAGGCGCCAGAATTGCTAGCATTATAAGGCGCGGGCACCGTTTTCGAGGGGTCGTTCGGATCGGTATCGGTGGTTGCCGAAGGCCGGCCATGGAAATATCGCGCATCGGCAAAGTTTTGGCCGATCAGCTCCGAGCCGATAATTTTACCGTCGCGCTCGATCAAGCTGCCGTTGGCTTGGCGGGGAAATAGAGCCTGAGCGATGCCCGTCATTGCGAGCGGGTAGGCGAGGCCGGTGATCACCGTCAGTCCGATAATCATCGCGATAGCAGGGCGGATTTGTTTCAGCACGGCGTGTCCCTTAAGCAAGACCGATGGCTGTCACAGCCATGTCGATGAGCTTGATACCGATAAACGGAACGGCAAGGCCGCCAATTCCGTAGATGAGAAGATTGCGGGTTAGCATTTTGGAAGCCCCGACCGGACGGTATGTGACGCCGCGCAGCGCGAGCGGAATCAGTGCGATAATGATCAGCGCGTTGAAGATAATCGCCGAAAGGATCGCGCTTGTGGGCGTGGAAAGGTCCATAATGTTGAGGGCTTCCAAGAGTCCCTTGCCATCGGGGGTCTTATAAAACACCGAGAACATCGCGGGGATGATGGCAAAGTATTTCGCCACGTCGTTGGCGATGGAGAAAGTGGTGAGCGCGCCACGGGTGATGAGGAGCTGCTTGCCGATCTCCACGATCTCGATCAGCTTGGTGGGGTCGCTGTCGAGATCGATCATGTTGCCCGCTTCGCGCGCGGCCATGGTGCCGGTGTTCATGGCTACGCCGACGTCTGCTTGCGCGAGCGCCGGCGCATCGTTGGTGCCGTCGCCGCACATGGCCACGAGCTTACCCTTGGCTTGTTCGTCACGGATGAGCTGCAGCTTGTTCTCGGGCGTCGCCTGAGCGAGGAAATCGTCGACGCCAGCCTCGGCGGCGATCGCTGCTGCCGTCAGGGGATTGTCGCCCGTGATCATCACGGTGCGGATGCCCATGCGCCGGAGCTCGGCGAAGCGCTCGCGGATGCCGCCCTTCACGATGTCTTTCAGGTGAACGATCCCGAGCAGGCGGCCGTGGCGGGCAACCGCCAGCGGCGTGCCGCCCTTCGTTGAAACCGATTCCGTGAGGCGCTCGAGCTCGCGCGGCACCGGCATGTTAGGGTTTCCCGTCACTTGCCGGACATAATTGACCACCGCGTCGACCGCACCTTTGCGGATCTGGTCGTCCTCAAGGTCGATGCCGCTGATGCGCGTTTGGGCCGTGAACGGGATGAAGTGCGCCCCGAGCGGAGCCATGTCCCGGCCGCGGATGCCGTAGCGCTCCTTTGCCAGCACGACGATGGACCGCCCTTCCGGGGTCTCGTCGGGGAGCGAGGCGAGCTGGGACGCATCGGCAAGCTCCAATTCGCTGACGCCCGACATCGGAAGGAACTCGGCCGCCTGCCGGTTGCCGAGCGTGATGGTGCCGGTCTTGTCGAGTAAGAGCGTATCGACGTCGCCCGCAGCCTCGACCGCGCGGCCGGACATCGCGAGCACATTGAAGCGGACGAGCCGGTCCATGCCGGCGATGCCGATGGCGGAGAGCAGCGCGCCGATGGTCGTCGGAATGAGCGTGACGAAGAGCGCCACTAGCACGATGACCGTAATCTCGCCGCCCGCATAATGCGCAAAGCTTGGGATGCTTGCCACCGCGAAGACGAAGATGATGGTCATGCCCGCAAGCAGGATATTCAGCGCGATCTCATTCGGCGTCTTCTGCCGCTCCGCGCCTTCGACGAGGCTAATCATACGGTCGAGGAAGGTGGAACCCTGGCCCGCCGTGATGCGCACGACGATCCAGTCGGAGATCACCATGGTGCCTCCCGTCACAGCCGAGCGGTCTCCGCCGGATTCGCGGATGACGGGTGCGGATTCGCCCGTGATCGCGGCTTCGTTCACCGAGGCCACGCCTTCGATCACTTCGCCGTCCGAGGGGATGAGATCGCCCGCCTCCACGAAAACGACGTCGCCGGGCTTCAGCTCCACCGCCGGCTTGAGCGTGAACTTGTTATGCTTGCGCGGGTCGGCCAGCTGCTTGGCGATCGCGTCGGTTTTTGTCGCGCGCAGGCTGGCGGCTTGCGCCTTGCCGCGCCCTTCGGCCACGGCCTCCGCAAAGTTCGCGAAAAGGACCGTGAACCAAAGCCATAAGATGATCTGAAGCGAGAAGCCGTAATGCGCGCCCGTGCCCGCGATGACGTCGCGGATGAAGAGCACGGTCACGAGCGCCGCCACAACCTCGACCACGAACATGACGGGGTTCTTCACCATCGACCTCGGATCGAGCTTCTTGAAGGACCCGCCGATGGCCGGGATCAGGATCTTGGGATCGGTAATGGTTGCCGTCGCCGACCGTTTGGATTTGGGTGCAGGAGACATAGGATTAGGTCCTCAAAACTCAAAAGGTTTGGCCGGCGGTCATGGCGAGATGCTCGACGACGGGCCCGAGCGAGAGCGCAGGGAAGAAAGTGAGGCCGCCAACGATCAAGATCACGCCAGTGACGAGCAGCACGAACTGCGTGCCGTAGGTCGGAAATGTGCCCGCCGATGGAGGCAGGATCTTCTTGCGTGCCAGCGATCCCGCAATCGCGAGCGCTGGAATAACCATCAAGAAGCGCCCGATCAGCATCGCAAAGGCGAGCGTCGTGTTGTAGAACGTCGTATTGGCCGAAAGTCCCGCAAACGCACTGCCATTGTTGCCGGTTGCCGAGGTATAAGCATAGAGAATCTCGGTAAAGCCATGCGGCCCGGCATTTCCGCTATTGGCGATCCCCTCAAGACCGTCTTTTGCAACGGTGGCGATGGCCGAGAAGCCCAAGATCGAAAGCGGCAGGATCAGGATCGCGAGCATCGCCATCTTCACCTCTTTCGCCTCGATCTTCTTGCCGAGATATTCTGGCGTCCGCCCGACCATGAGGCCGGCAATGAACACCGACAGGATCGCGAACAGCAGCATGCCGTAAAGGCCGGAGCCTACGCCGCCAAAGATGATCTCGCCCAGCATGATGTTGACGAGCGGCACCATGCCGCCGAGCGGGGTCAGGCTATCGTGCATGTTGTTGACGGCGCCGCAGGAGGCGTCGGTCGTAACGGTCGTGAAGAGCGCGGAGTTCGCAATGCCGAAGCGGACCTCCTTGCCTTCCATATTGCCGCCGGATTGCAGATCGCTTGGACGCTGGTCAACGCCGAGCGCGGCGAAAGCCGGGTTGCCCTTGCCTTCGGCCCAGTAACAGAGCGCCGTGCCGCCGAGGAACAGAAGCCCCATGACCGCGAAGATGGCCCAGCCCTGCCGCTGATCGCCAACCATGCGGCCGAAGACGTTCGTCAGGCCTGCGCCGAGGGAGAAGATCAAAACGATCTGAATGAAATTCGTCAGCGCGTTCGGGTTCTCGAACGGATGGGCGGAGTTGGCGTTGAAAAAGCCGCCTCCGTTCGTGCCCAGCATCTTGATGACCTCCTGGGAGGCCACCGGGCCTTGCGCGATCACCTGCTTGCCGCCTTCGAGCGTGGTGGCATCGGTGTAGGCGTGCAGATTTTGCGGCATGCCCTGATACACGAAAAACAGCCCAACCAGGATTGACGCCGGCAGCAGCACATATAGCGTGGTGCGGGTCATATCGGCCCAGAAATTGCCGACCGTATTCGAGGAGCGCCGCGAAAAGCCGCGGATCAGCGCCAGCGCAAGCGCGATGCCCGTGGCGGCGGATAGGAAATTGTGCACCGTGAGCCCCGCCATTTGCACGAGGTAGCCCATGGTGGTTTCCGGCACATAGGACTGCCAGTTCGTATTGGTGATGAAGCTTATCGAGGTGTTGAACGCGAGGTCCGGCGCGACGGCGCTTTGCCCTTGCGGATTGAACGGCAGGTAGGCCTGCAAGCGCTGCAGCGCGTAGAGCGTGACGAAGCCGGCAACGCTGAAGAACAGCATGGCGACGGCATAGGTCACCCAGCTTTGCTCCTGTCTCTCATCGATGCCGCCTACGCGGTAAAGCAGGCGCTCGACCGGTTCCAGCACCGGCGAAAGCAGCGTGCGCTCGCCATTGAAAACGCGGGTCATGTAGCCGCCGATCGGCTTCGTTATCAGCACAATAACGAACGCATAGAGCGCGATTTGCGCCCAGCCTTGCAAGGTCATGGATGGCGTTCCTTAAAACCGCTCGGGGCGGATGAGCGCGTAAACGAGATAAGCCAGCAAAAACGCGGTGACGGCGGCGGCCAAAATGTAATCGAGCGTCATGGTTTCCTCACATCCGGTCGCAGGCGGTGACGTAGGCGAGCGCGACGGCGAAAAACGCGAGCCCCAGGGCAAGCATAATGAGATCTGTCATTTCGATCCCTCTTAGAGGAAAGTTGTTCCCTCGGCGCGTTCCGCGATTGGGGCGCGACTTGGGCGGCAATGCGCCTGGAAACTCGGCTGTTTGGCATATAAAAGCAATAATGAGCGCTGCTGGACCGCTATAGGAATTTCATAGTGGTGCCTGGCTCTGCTTGCGGTAGCGAGGCTGGAAGTTAACCCTCTCCAGCAATCTTTTCCCTTGCCGCGCTGGACAGGAACGCGGACCGGGTGCAACCGCTGGAGCCAAATCCGCTTCGGCGGCCCGCGCATAGCGGACCTTCACCCGCAAAGCCTGCTGCGAAGCTCCGCGATCGCTTCGGCTGCGTCGCGCGTGGGCATCTCGCCGCTGTCCACAAGCTCAAGGCGCCGCTCCGCTTCCCCGCCGGCCCACAAGGCGTCGATCCGGGCGTCGGGCGCGTCCAAGCTCGCGAGCAGATCCTCGATCAGCTCGGCAAGCGGCAGCTTGCGCGCTTCGAGGCTCAGATTTTTGACGCGGTCGCTCATGAGTAACTCCGCATGTTCACGGGAAATCTTATCACGATGCCAAGAAGGCCGCACGTGCCTTCGGCAAGCGCGTCTTCCGCACTTTAAGCCACTCGCGGGCATGCGCGACTTCGTGCTCCCGGGCGGGGCGCACCTCATCGTTATGAAGGGTTTCGAGCGCAAAGGTATCCCCGCTCAGCGTCATGAACTCAACCTCGAATGCCTCTCCCGGAAAGCGCCTTGGCGCTTAGCCGGGATCTTCAAAGGCACAAGCTTTAAGTTTTCAACGATCCCGGATGCTGCCTCCGGCGGTTCCAGGATGATGACGCCCCTATGCCGAAATTGTATCTCCGCGCGCAATTTCGTAGCACCGCGCGATAGTTAATGCCGGCGTGGTAAATTGGGCTGCATTTCATTATCTCCCCGCCGCAAAAATCGCGATTTTTCGCGATTTCACCCCGAAAAGTGCATTTCAAAAGGCGCTGTTTTCATCTGCTGTTGCGGTTCATGCCAAGGCCGCCAAGAGGCAGCGCTGGGCGGTGATGCCGTCACCTTCGCGCTCGAACATGCGGCGCCAGCCGAGATAGCTTGGGAGATATTTC
>JBKQOR010000221.1:0-3804 GCA_052145435.1 Rhodomicrobium sp.
AAGCTTTCCCGCGGCGATTGGGGCGCGCATGTGGGCGCGAGCCCCTCTTGGTTCGTCAATGCATCCGCGTGGGGCCTTTTGATCACCGGCAAGCTTGTCGCCACGCATAGCGAGCCCGGCATGGCCGCATCGCTCACCCGCGCGCTGGCACGGGGCGGCGAGCCGGTCATCCGGCAGGCGATGGATTTGGCGATGCGGCTACTCGGCCGGCAATTCGTGACCGGTCAAACCATCGAAGAGGCGCTGGGCCATGCGCGGCCTTTCGAGGCGCGCGGCTTTCTTTATTCCTTCGACATGCTGGGCGAGGCAGCCATCACCGCCGGCGATGCCGCGCGCTATACGGCCTCTTACGAGCACGCCATCGAAGCGATAGGCGCGTCCAGGCGAGGGGGCAGCGTTTACGAGTGCGCCGGGATCTCGGTGAAGCTGTCGGCCCTTCATCCGCGCTATAGCTATGCGCAAAGGGACCGCGTCTTCGGTGAGTTATATCCCCGTCTCCGCTCCTTGGCCATCCGGGCGAGCCGTTGCGGCATCGGCTTCAATATCGACGCCGAGGAGGCCGATCGCTTGGAGCTGTCGCTCGATTTGCTGGATGCGCTTGCATCCGAAAGCGCGCTCGGGCCATGGCAAGGTCTCGGCTTTGTGGTGCAAGCCTATCAGAAACGCGCGCCTAGCGTGATCGATTATCTGCTTTCGCTGGCAGAGCGCACGAAGCGGCGTCTTATGATCCGCCTCGTCAAGGGCGCTTATTGGGACAGCGAAATCAAGCGCGCACAAGTGGATGGGCTTGAGGGCTATCCGGTCTTTACGCACAAGGCCTACACGGATGTGTGCTATCTCGCTTGCGCGAAGCGGCTTTTGGCCAGGCGCGATCTCGTCTTTCCGCAATTCGCAACCCACAACGCGCAAACGCTGTCGTCAGTCTATCACCTCGCGGGCGCGGACTTCAGGCCCGGCGATTACGAGTTTCAGTGCCTGCACGGCATGGGCGAGACGCTTTATAGTCATGTCGCGGGCGCCGGCAATCTCAACCGTCCATGCCGGATCTATGCGCCGGTGGGAACGCATGAGACGCTGCTCGCCTATCTCGTGCGCAGGCTTTTGGAGAACGGCGCGAACACATCCTTCGTGCACCAGCTTGCCGGCGAGACCACACCGATCGAAGACCTCATCGCCGATCCCGCCTTGGAAGCGATGAAGCATGGCGGCGCGCCCCATCCCGCCATTGCGCTGCCTGCGGATTTGTTCGGCGGGGAGCGCAGGAACTCGAAGGGGCTCGACCTGTCCGATGCGCGCGCGCTCGGCAGGCTGGAGCGCGCGATCGAGGAAAGCCGCGCCCTTCGCTACGAAGCGGTGCCGGTCCTCGCCTCCTGCGCGGAGCCACCGGACGCGAGAAGGCCGGTCCTCAATCCGGCAAACCAAGCGGATATCGTTGGCTATACCATTGACGCGGCCCCGAGCCATATCGAGGCGGCGATGGTGGCCGCTGCGGGAGCCAGCGCGAGCTGGGCGCGGACGGCTCCAGCTGAGCGGGCCGCAATCCTCGACCGTGGCGCCGGCCTCCTCGAGCGCTCCATGGAGCATCTTTGCGCGCTCCTCGTCCGCGAGGCGGGCCGCACGATGCCCAACGCAGTCTCCGAGGTTCGCGAGGCGTCCGACTTCTGCCGCTACTACGCGGCGCAAGCCCGTGCGCTTACCGCAGAGCATGTACCGGCCGGGCCGGCCGTCTGCATCAGCCCGTGGAACTTCCCGCTTGCCATTTTCGTGGGCCAAATCGCGGCCGCGCTGGCGGCGGGCAACCCCGCGCTCGCAAAGCCGGCAGAGCAGACCCCGCTCATCGCGGCCGCTGCCGTGCGTCTTCTCCACGAGGCGGGCATTCCGGGCGACGTCTTGCAGCTTCTCCCTGGCGGAGGAGAGGTGGGTGCGGCACTTACCGGGGATCCGCGGACGACGGCCGTACTCTTCACCGGCTCAACCGCGGTGGCGCGCCTCATTCAGAGAACGCTTGCCGAAAGAGGCAATATCCCGTTCATCGCCGAAACCGGCGGACAGAATGCCATGATTGTGGATTCTTCCGCGCTCCCGGAGCAAGTGGTGGGCGATGTGCTCGCCTCGGCTTTCGACTCGGCCGGCCAGCGCTGCTCGGCGCTCCGCGTTCTTTGCCTTCAGGACGGCATCGCGGACCGCGTCCTCGATATGCTCAAGGGCGCGATGGCCGAGCTTCGGCTTGGAGATCCCGCGCGCATCGAAACGGACATCGGGCCGGTGATCGATACTGAGGCCCAAGCGGCGCTCGACGCTTACATCGCCTCCCGCCAGAACCGCATTCGGTTTCAGAACCCGCTTCCGCCGCCCTGCGCCCAAGGCACTTTCGTTGCGCCAACGCTCTTGGAGATAGCCTCGATCGGAGAGCTTTCGCACGAGGTCTTCGGCCCGGTTCTGCATGTTGTCCGCTTTACAAGAAGCGGCCTCGCCCGCCTCATCGAGGAGATCAACGGCACGGGATACGGCCTGACGCTCGGCATCCACTCCCGCATCGACGAAACCATCGATTACATTGCAGCTCGCGCTCACGCGGGAAACATCTACGTGAACCGGAACATGATCGGTGCCGCCGTTGGCGTACAGCCCTTTGGCGGCGAGGGGCTTTCGGGGACGGGCCCCAAGGCAGGCGGTCCGCTTACCATTCACCGGCTGCTTCGGGCCGGTCCGCCGCCGTGCCTCGCGGGAGCGCGCGACGAAACGAAGCTCGCCACCTTCCGCAACTTCATGGCATGGGTAAGTGCCGGTGCGAGCGGCCTGCTTGACGCTGACGAGCGCGCCCGGCTTTCCGATTTGCTCAAACTCTATGCGGAAACCTCGCCCGTGGCCATGGAAATGGCGCTGCCTGGCCCAGTAGGTGAGGACAACCGGCTCCGCTTCCTGCCACGCGGCCGCGTACTCGGGATCGCTGCCACGATCTTCGATGCTTTGCACCAATTCGGCGCTGCGCTTGCGACCGGAAACCGCTTCATCTTGGCCGATGCCGACGGCCTCGCGGCCTTGCGCAAACTCCTGCCGGACCCTTTGCGGGCGCACATCGAATTTGCGAGCGCCTGGCAGACGGCCAAGTTCGACGCGGTTTTGCTTTCCGACGAGACCAAACTGGCAGATACGCTTCGAGAGCTGGCCGAACGCCCCGGCCCCATCGTGCAAGCGGTCTTAGGCACGCCCGCTTTCGCGCTCTTCCGGCTCGTCAAAGAGAAAACCATCTCCGTCAACACCGCCGCCGCTGGGGGCAATGCGAGCTTGATGACGCTCGGTAAGTGAGCGTGCACGTCGCCTTTGTCTAGGAAAAAAGGCGCCCGGGATCACCACCGCCGCGCCGCCGATCCCCGTCTTCACGGGGACAAGCATTGAACGGCGTCCAGGCCACGGTGCGCCCGTTGCCCTGCGTCAGGCTGCCATTGTGGTCGTAGCAATAGCTCGCAACGAGGCTGCCGTTCACCGAGGAGACCGCATGCGGGCCGGCAAAGCCGCTCGCGCAGCCCGAGCCGGCGCCATAACTATAGCCGCCCACATCGGATTTGCTCGTGATGTTGCCAAGCCCGTCATAGGCCACCGACACCGTGGTGCCCTGGCCCCCGCCGGTGGGCGCCACCGTGGAGGCGGTCACCCGGTTCAACGCGTCGTATTGGAAGCTCTCGGCGATGGCCTGGACGTTGTCGGTGCGCGACAGGAGATTGCCGAGCGTGTCGAATTGATAGGCGAGGTTCTGGATGAGCCCCGCCGCGGCACTCGACGAGGTGATGGCGTCCAAATGCC
>JBKQOR010000222.1:0-4040 GCA_052145435.1 Rhodomicrobium sp.
TTGCAAAGGCCGCAGCCTGCCCCCTCTCCCATTGGGAGAGGGCTGGGGTGAGGGGTGGAACCCGGGGGGATATGTCATGCGCGTAGTGGCGGCGATGGTTGCGGTTGCGGCGGTGCTGGCGGGGGCGGCGCGGGCGGCGCGGGCGCAGGATTTGCCCGATCGGCGGCCGATGCTGCGCATCGAGCCGGGGATGCATACGGCGCGGATCGACCGCATCGGCGTGGATGCAGCCTGCAAGCTGATGGTGACGGGCTCATATGACAAGACGGCGCGTCTTTGGGCGCTCCCGGAACAGGGGCGGGGCAACCCGGAGCTTTTGCGCACTTTGCGTGTGCCTATCGGCGAGGGCGATGCAGGAAAGATTTTTGCCGTGGCGCTGTCGCCGGACGGCAAATGGGCGGCGGTGGGCGGTTTTGATGCATGGTCGGTCGACAACACTAAT
Organism: Rhodomicrobium sp.; assembly: GCA_052145435.1. Taxonomy (GTDB): domain Bacteria; phylum Pseudomonadota; class Alphaproteobacteria; order Rhizobiales; family Rhodomicrobiaceae; genus Rhodomicrobium. The sequence continues at coordinate 443 of JBKQOR010000222.1, forward strand.
TCTATTTATGTGTTCGAAGCTGGTACAGGGCGCCTTGTTGCCCGACTCGGTCGCCTTGGCAATGTGATCAGACATCTCGCCTTCTCGCCTGATGGTAGCCGCCTTGCGGCGACGCTTGGCGCTGGCCAAGGCTTGCGTCTCTGGGAGGTATCGGGCTGGCGGGTTCTCGCCGAGGACAAGCGTTATGGCGGCGTGGAGAGTTACGGTGCAGCTTTCGACCGCGCGAATAGGCTCTATAGCGTTTCTTTTGATGGGCAGATTCGCCGCTATGGCGCTGCAGGGCGACTCGAAGCGAAGGCGCGCGCGTCCGGCGGCAAGCACCCCTTTAGCCTTGCCGTGCATCCGCAAGGCACGAAGCTAGCTATCGGCTTCGATGACACAACGGCAGTGGAGGTCTACGATGCGCAAACGCTCAAGAAACTTTACGGCGCTGATACTAGCGGAATCGGCAGCTTCGATCTCAGCAAGGTTGCATGGTCGGGCGACGGCGAGCGTCTTTATGCGGGGGGGCAATATCAATCAAACAACACGACGCCCGTCGAGATCTGGCTTAACGAAGGCCAAGGCAAACGATTGGAAGCGCCGCTATCGAAAACCACCGTCATGCAGCTCTTGCCCTGTGGCGATGGCATCGCTGCGGGAACCACCGATCCCGCTTTCGGCCTAATTGCGACGGATGGAACCAAACGCATCTGGCAGGAGGGCGTCACCGCCGACATGCGCAACTTCCGACGCGATACTCCCGCTGTCTCTGCGGATGGGCGGCGCGTTAGCTTTGGCTTGGCTCAGAACGGCGAACGGCCCGTTCTGTTCGACTTGGCCGGCTTCCGGCTATCGGACGCAACACACGCTACCACAGGACTCGCGACGCCAGAGACTTCCAGCCTCGTTGTGAGCGATTGGAAGAACAATACCGCGCCGAAGCTGAATGGCAAGCCCCTTGCGTTCGATAATAACGAAACGTCGCGCTCGCTCGCCATCGCGCCAAATGCCTCGCGCTTCGTCCTCGGCGCAGATTGGACCCTAGACGCCTATCGCGCCGATGGTACCAAGCTTTGGGAAAAGCCCGTGCCCGACAGCGCTTGGGGGGTAAGTATCAGCCGCGACGGCAGGCTCGTCGTGGCCGCCTATGGCGACGGCACCATCCGCTGGCACCGCCTCTCCGACGGGCAGGAGCTGCTCGCGCTGTTCGTCCACGCCAAGGACCGCCGCTTCGTCGCCTGGACTCCGAAGGGCTATTACGCCGCCTCGCCCGGCGCCGAAGACCTCATCGGCTGGCATGTGAACCGCGGCTGGAACCATGCGGCGGATTTCTTCCCGGCCTCGCGCTTCAGGGATCAGTTCAATCGCCCGGACATCGTGAAGCGCGTGCTCGACGACCTCGACGAGGATACGGCCATCGACGAGGCCAACCGGCTCGCAGGCTCGAAACCGGCTCAGGAGATTGCCAAGCAGCTACCACCGGTGATTAGCATCCTTTCGCCCGGCGAAGGCGGCACATTTGCAACCGATAGCATTACCGTAAGCTACAGCGTGCGCTCGCCCTCGGGCCTCACCGTAACGGAAGTGAGCGCGCTGGTGGACGGCCGCCCGCTCGCAGGCGCGACCATAAGAGGGCTCATTCCGGTCAGTGTCTCGGACGATACTGAAAAAAGTATCGCGCTCACCGGCCTTCCGCAGCGCGATCTCACGCTTTCGCTCGTCGCCCGCGCGGGCGACGCTGAAAGCGTTCCAGCCAGCATCCGCCTCAAGTTCCAGGGCGCGGCCGCGCCCCCAGCAGCAAGCGCGTCCACGGTTTCGCTTTACGCCCTCGTCGTGGGCGTAAGCAAATTCAAGGACCCGAACGTCAACCACCTCGAATGGGCCGCGAAAGACGCGCGCGATTTCGCCGCGGCGTTGAAGCGGCCGAGCGGCCTCTACCGCAAGGTGGAGGTGAAGCTCCTCACCGATGAGGACGCCGACAGCGGCGCGATCCTCGACGGGCTCACCTGGCTCAAACGGCAGGTGGGCCAGGGCGATGTCGGCGTGGTGTTCCTCTCCGGCCATGGCGTCACCGATCCCAGTGGCGACTACTATTATGTGCCTTATAACGCGAAGATCGAGGATGTGGCGGGCGTGCGGCTGCCGACGCGGGGCAGCTCGGTGCCCGACACCGAGTTCAGCCGCACCTTGAAGCAGCTCGCGGGCAACGCGCTGTTTTTCTTCGACACCTGCCATGCGGGCAAGGCGGCGGGCATCTCGTTCAAGGGCGCGCAGGACTATAACAAACTCATCAACGAAATCGCGGGCTCCGCCAACGCCGTGGTGCTGGCAAGCTCGACGGGCAGCGAGCTTTCCCAGGAGCGCGACGAGTGGAAGCAGGGCGCGTTTACCAAGGCGCTGCTCGAAGGGCTGGCGGGCGCGGCCGACTATACGAAGGACGGCGTCGTGACCGTGGACGAGCTGAACCTTTATGTGAAGGAGCGCGTCAAGGAGCTGACCGGCGGCTTGCAGCATCCGGTGGATTTGAAACCGAAGGAGGCGCGCAACATCGCGTTTGCCATGGTGCCCTGAGCGGGGCGGCTGCGAAAATCAGAACACGGACGGAGTGGCCCAGCCACGCCTGTGGACATTCCTGCGCTGTCGCCTATAATTTCCTTTCGCTTTTGCGTCGTGGGCGGAACGAAAAGTGCACAAAATGAAAAAAAATAAGCAACGGCTCCTGAAATTTGCTCTCGCATTCGTTGCAATTCAAGCCCTTGGCGCGACCGTGCATGCCGCGGCGCCCGATGTGGGCAAAACCATCGCCGTCAAGAACGAGGTCAGCCTTGAGAGCGGGGACAGCAAGCAGCCCCTCACCAAAGGCGTGACCGTGCACCAGGACGAGATCATCGTCACGGGCGCGGATTCGACGGCGGAGATCGAGCTGCTCGACCAGACGAAGCTTGCCGTCGGGCCGGACGCCAGGATCATGCTCGACAAATTCGTGTACGACGCAGGTGCAGCACCTGCTTCGATCTCGATCAATCTCTCGAAAGGCGCATTCCGGTTCATCACGGGCGTCGCGCCGAAAGCCTCCTATGAAATCAAGACGCCGGCGGCCTCGCTCGGCGTGCGCGGCACCATTTTCGATGTGTTCGTCGCGGAAAACGGCGAGACCGCCGTGCTTTTGCACGAAGGCGGCGTCGATATCTGCAACACCACGCACACATGCCAGCCGCTCGATAAAGTGGGAAGCATCCTGCACGTCAGCGCCGCAGGCGCTTTCTCCGCACTCCTCAAATGGGATGGATCGATCATGAAGGGGATCGGCGTCGCGAAGGCGTTTCCCTTTGTAGGCAAAAGGCTTGCGATCGACCCCGTCCGGCGGCTTTCGCCGAAAGCGCTCTTAAGCGGGGCCGCGGCGATCCCCAACCCGGCGGGACATATCCAGCGCTTCATTCCCGTTCCGCGCCTGCCGTTTTAAGCCTGTCTAAACAATGGGTTATGCGAAATCCGGTTGAACCTAAATCCGGCAGTTGACGCCAGCCGTAGCGTCGTCCCCGCGTGCGCGGGGACCCAGTAAACACTGCGCTATATCAATAGCTTCGACCGCCGGGATTACTGGATTCCCGCCTTC
>JBKQOR010000223.1:0-7323 GCA_052145435.1 Rhodomicrobium sp.
CTCGTCCCCCTTGCGTTGAGGATAGGCCCGGACCATCCGGGCAACCCTCGATCGCTTTCGCATCGGGGATGAGTCGCCTCAACGCTCAGCCATGAACATACGGTCTTCGCTTCGCTCGCAATGACGGGAATTCCAGGTCACATCGCTCTAGGTTTTTAGCCGGTAGCCGGTCTTGAAGATGCGCCAAACGAGGATCGCGCAGATTGCCAAAAACACGCCCGTCATGGCGAGGCTCACGGCCACGCTGACGTCGGCGATGTTGTAGAAGCTCCAGCGGAAACCGCTGATGAGGTACACAACCGGGTTAAACAGCGTCACCTTCTGCCAGAATGGCGGCAGCACATGGATGGAGTAGAAACTTCCGCCGAGGAAGGTGAGGGGCGTGATCACGAGCAGCGGGATCACCTGCAGCTTCTCGAAATTGTCGGCCCAAACGCCGATGAGAAAGCCGAACATGCTGAAGGTTACCGCGGTCAAAACCAGAAATAAGAGCATCCACAGCGGGTGCGCGATCTCAAGTGGCACGAAAAAGCCGGCGGTGGCAAGGATGATAAGCCCGAGGATGACCGATTTCGTCGCCGCCGCGCCGACATAGCCGAGCACCACCTCGAAGGAGGAGACCGGCGCCGAGAGGATCTCGTAGATCGTACCGATGAAGCGCGGGAAATAGATGCCGAAGGAGGCGTTCGCGATGCTGTTGGTGAGCAGCGTCAGCATGATGAGCCCCGGCACGATGAACGCGCCATAGCTTACGCCGTCGATGCTCGTGATGCGCGAGCCGATGGCCGAGCCGAACACCACGAAATAAAGCGAGGTCGAGATCACCGGCGATACCACGCTTTGCATAAGCGTGCGGCGCCAGCGTGCCATCTCGAATTTGTAAATTGCCCAAACGCCGCGCCAGTTCATTCCCCGCACCTCCAAGCCCCAAATGTCATCGCGGAAAGCGCGTTCGTGCTTATCCGCGATCTTCGCACAAACCGGTAAGATGCCGGATAGCCCGCAAGCGGGCTTCCGGCATGGCTTTCATTTTTGCCTCACCAAGCCGACGAAGATATCTTCAAGAGAGCTTTGCTGCGTGCTCAGATCTTTGAATTGGATGCCCGCGGCGTGGAGGCCGTTCAGAAGCGCTGTGATGCCGGTGTGCTCGCTTTGGGTATCGTAGGTGTAGACGAGCTGGAGCCCGCCGGCGGCAAGCGCGAGCCCATGGCCGTCGAGCCCCTCGGGAAGCGCATCGAGCTTTTTTTGCAGATCGAGCGTAAGCTGCTTCTGGCCGAGCTTGCGGATCAGTTCGGCTTTTTCCTCGACGATGACGATCTCGCCCTTGTTGATGACGCCGATGCGGTCGGCCATCTCCTCGGCTTCCTCGATATAGTGCGTTGTGAGGATGATGGTCACGCCGGTTGCGCGCAGCTCGCGGACGATCTCCCACATGCCCTTGCGCAATTCGACGTCGACGCCGGCGGTCGGCTCGTCGAGAAACAGGATTTGCGGCTCATGGGCGAGCGCCTTTGCGATCATGACGCGCCGCTTCATGCCGCCCGACAGCGTGAGAATCTTGCTGTTGCGGCGATCCAGGAGCGACAAGTCCTTGAGCACCTTGGTGATATGCGCCGGACTTGCGGGAAGCCCGAAAAGGCCGCGGCTGAAGGAAACGGTGTTCCAAACGGTCTCGAAGGTGTCGGTCGCAAGCTCTTGGGGAACAAGCCCGATCAGCGCCCTCGCGGCCCTGTATTCCCTGTTGATATCGTGTCCATCGACCGTGACGGTGCCAGAGGTCGCGTTCACGGTGCCGCAGATTACGCCGATCAGCGTCGTCTTGCCGGCGCCGTTCGGTCCCAGCAACGCGAAAATCTCGCCGCGCGCGATGTCGAGGCTCACGTTTTTCAGCGCCTGGAGCCCGGATGCGTATGTCTTGGTGAGGTTCGAGACGGAGATGATGGGATGCATGAAGCCGACTGAAAGGAGCGCTGCAAAAGGTCCGGTCTTAGAGAGCAGAAAATGCCCGCGCTGTCACCCTGCAAGAAGGGCTGGCGAAGCCGAACGGTCCGCGCTCATGCCGGGAAGCATGCTCGCCTTCAGGGACCTCCATCGAGGAGGCACTTATTTGGCGGCAGGGGCCAAGCATATTCATGCCATATAAATCAATGGTCTGCCACGCCCTAGGTAAGAAGAAAAAGGGGAGAACCGATAAAAGTTTAACTATCGGCTTAGGCGCCCTGAAACGCTGCCGGCAATAACTACGGACATCGCACACTTGTAGGCGCGTTTAATCGCATTCAGAACAGGCTAGACAAATGATCCCAGCTGACATGAGAGTCACGGGCCGGTTCGATGACGCCTTTGCAGCAGGCGTAAGGCCCATAATCGAAAAACTGGCGAGAGAGGCGCGAGATATCACGGTCGATATGTCGGAGGCGGCCGATATCGACGCCGCCGGGCTCGGCACATTGGTTTACCTTCACAAGCGGCTCGCACCGCTTGGCTGCAAGGTCCGGGTGCTCGGTGCGAGCGATAACCATCTTCGCCTCTTGGAAAGTTACCACATCGCAGACCTTTTCATCGAAGGCGCGCCTCAGGCGGCCAATACCACCCTGCGTACTTGCTTTTTTGGCGTTCAGCCGCCAACGCGCTCCTCTTGCGGCGTCCCCGCAAATAGCTCGGTTGTGTGGGGAGAGAGGAAGCTGGAAGCTGCCAGGGATGGCGGCAGCAAAGATCCCGCCATGCAACCCGCGCCGCTTGCCGATGCGAAGCAAAGCGTGCGGGCTTGGCTCGACACGGCAACCATACCCGGCAGCGCACTGCGCGGCGGCGAAGCCTTGAAGAGCTACAAGCGCTGGGCGGGTAAAGTGGCCAAGGACTTCAATGCCACCCTACTGCGCCGCACCCTTGCCGGCATCTTGGGCGCCGATCGCATCGTTTCGCGTACAAGCGGCTATGTGGTCCAGGGCATTCAGCTGGCCCGGTGCGCGAGGGCGGCAGCACATTGAAATGGGCGTCCATCTGCGCGCTCCCTATTATTAGGGTGCGCCTGGAGGCCTCGATTTGCACGATAGTCTGGACATAAAGGCAAAGGCTGCTTTTCCCGCTGGGGCCATGAGCAATTTCGCATCGCACCCATTCGCGATCGATGGCGTCTCTTGTGCTTCGATGGAAGGTTTCTTGCAGAGTCTCAAGATCGAAGACATCGTGGAGCAAGAGCGGGTTTGCGGTTTGCCGGGGCCGCACGCGCAAAGCGTTGGCCGCAAGTACGACTGGAGTGTGAGCGGCACGCTTTGGTGGCGCGGCGCCCCTGTCGACCGGCTTTCCGGCGCCTATCAACTGTTACTCGACCGGGCCTATGAAGCCCTGTTTAGCCAATCGCAGGCCTTCCGGGCAGCCATCGCCGCTTCGGGGAAAGCACGATTGACCCATACGCTTGGCAAGTCCGATCCTTGCGAAACGATATTGACCTCCGAAGAGTTTTGCTCGCGCCTGGAGCAGCTGCGTCTGCGGGGTGAAGCGTCCAGCTAGAGCAAATTCAACGTAAGTACGCTCATCCGTCGTCGCGAGCCGGCGCTCGCCGCCGTGGCGACCCATAGCAATATCTGCGGCTTAGCCCTGGATTGCTTCGCTTTGCGCGCAATGACGTGGTTCCGATTTTGTGCACACCGCTCTAAGAAGCAGAAAATGACTGCGCTGTCATCTTGGAATGGTGCTGGATAGGAAGGCGTCCGCTCGTGGCCTGCAGGCCGCGGGACTCAAAGGCCAATTTTTAACCCAAGACGCTGCAGTTCCAGCAGCGCTTCCGCATTTCCCATGGCGTCGTCGGCCGGATTGTGCGTGTGCCGGGTCTTGCGCAAGTGCTTAAAATTCTGGGCAGTGTCCTTGACCATGCCCTTGTAGAGCGAGCCCAGATTCATGCTCGAATGTCCGAACGGGTTGCCGCCGGTGAAATGCCAGAAATACCAGTTAACGAATTGCCAGTCGAAGCCATTATTGTCGCTTACGAAAATTGCTTGACCCTTCGCGTTTTGCTTCAGCCAGCGGGCAAAGTCCTCCATCACCGTCTTCGGATCGGCGAAGCCCAGCGTCTCCTCGCGCGTGAACCCGCTGACGGCCAGGGCCTCCGCAATCCATTGACCGGAGACCGGTCTCAGACGGCCGTAGAAGGTGTGCTCGAGCTGGTCTTTCACAAGCACAGCGCCAAGGCATATCATGCTGTAATCGCCCGGGTTGGGGCCGTCGGCCTCCACGTCTACCATCACATAGGCCATTTGGCTTCCTCATCCGGCCGCCGGAGGCAGCGCGCTATTTCAAGATGAGCCCGAGCTTGACGAGACGGGAGCGGATGCCGCCCTCCTGCCGGTCGAGGGCCGCGGCAATGGCTTTCACGCTCTCGCCGCGTTTGAAGCGCGCCGATACGTCCGCCTCCTCTTCTAGGGTCCATTTCTTATAAGAGTTGCCGGTCCGCTCACCCCCAGCCGGTGGACTAGCGGCCGGCGCGGCTTGGGCGCCCTTCAACTCCCGGACGAACGCCGATTGCAGGGCCTCCGCCTTGCCGCGCTTGGCTGAGAGCCGTTCGCGTTCCGTTTCAGAGGCGCGCCGGAAATCGGCGTCCTTCTCCAAGGCCAGAGGGTGAACGCGCAGCGCGCGCTCGTTCCAGCCGAGAAGGTGCAGGCCGCTCAAGCTTCGCACGCGCGATAGCGCCACATAGCCCTGGCCGTATTCGAAGGCGTGGCTGAGGTCCATCACGGCGGCATCGAGCGACATGCCCTGGCTTTTGTGCACGGTGATGGCCCAGGCGAGCCGCAGCGGAACTTGCGCGATGCCTGCCTTCACGGCCTCGTCCTCGTTCACCTTCCACTCCGCGGGCTTTGTAAAGACCGTCAGGCCGCTTTTCGTGACAACCACCGGATTGCCGTCCTCGCGGTCGAAGTCCGAAACCACGCCGAGCGTGCCGTTCACGAAGCGGCCATCGGGGTCGTTTTTGGTGAACATCACCACCGCGCCCTTTTTCAAGTCCAGACGCTCGGGCGAAAGGCAGCCGCGCTTAAGGCCTTCCGCCAGCAGCTTGTCACCCGTCGCGGTCATGAAATAGCTGTTGGGTTCGCCAGGTAGCTTAAGCAGCTCCGCCTGGTTGATGCGGTCGACGTCCATGTTGTGCGTGAAAAGCCGCGTGACGCTGCGGGGCAGGCTATCGTGCTCGATCCGCCGGCTGGCCAGCAGGCCAAGATCGGCTTTACCGAACCGGTTGGAGCGAATGGCCGCGAGCAGACCGGAGAACTCCGCGTCGGTCTGGCGATGCTGCTCGGTCAGATAACAGATCGTTGGGTCCAAATCCCGCCATGCGCGCGATCCATAGGCGAAAGGCGAGTTATCCTCCTCGTCCTGGCTGTCCATCTCAGGCCCCGCGCGCTCGTCGCGGCGGACAACGGGCGGAAGCTGAAAAAAGTCTCCCACGAGCACGACCTGGAGACCGCCAAAGGGCGCGTTGGATTTGCGGACGAATTGGCATACATGCCCAACAGCCGACAAGGTCTGGCCGGAGAGCATCGAGACCTCGTCGACGATCAGCACGCGCGCTTTTTTAATGCGGTCGGTTACCCGGCGGTTTTTCGAAATTTGGTCCAGGTCCGAGCGCGTGACGGCCGGCCGGGTGCCTATGCCGCTCCAGGCGTGGACTGTCGTCCCGCCGAGCTGCGCAGCCGCTATACCTGTCGAGGCGGTCATGCTTACAGGCACATTCTCGCGGCGCAGATAGCTGACATAGCGCGTGGCGGCGTAACTTTTGCCGCTTCCCGGCTCGCCGGTCAGAAAGACACTGGCGCCGGTCTTTAAGATTTGAAGAGCTTCGTCTTGTGTCATGATGAGGGAGCTGCGCCGGACGATCGCTTGGCACAATGGTCAAGAGGAAAGCTGGAAACACGCCCAGCGGGCGGCACCCGCATGAGCCTACTCTACCTTAGCTTCCAGGCAAGCTCCTTGGCAACCGGTCAGCGGACCTGACCGGCTGTAGCCCATCCGCTCGCCGTGTACAATGGCCCAGTCTGGGCCTCGGTGCGCGGCCGCGCAGGCGCTCCGCCCGCTCCGGCGGTGAGCCTTTCATTCGCTATCTGGAGGTCGATCCATTCCGTATGCATGAAATCGACGCTACCGTCTTTCACTTGCTCTTTCGGGCTGGCTAGCCAGCGTCCTGTAATCGTTGCCGTTTCCGGCGAGTTACGAAATACGCCGGATCGTGCGAGCAGCTCCGGATCGGGCTGATAATTCGTATTCGAGACGACGTGGACGAACTTATATCCTTCTTTTTCAAGCTCGGTGAGTATGCCATCGAGCGCTTCGGCCGTCGGCTTCTTGATGTCGTGGAAAAGCACGATCCCTTTTCCGAGCGGACGAAGGCGTGCGATGACGTCCCTTGTAATGCGCGCGGGATTCGCTCCTGGATCGGTATCGCCGGATATGACGTCCGCCGCCCACACGCTTATGTTGCGGCTGGCGAGATAGACAACCGCCGCGCGCGAATCTCGAAAGCCAGGGAAACGGAAGAATGGCGCAATTGGCTTGCCGGCCGCTTGGCCGACCGCGGCGAACCCTTTCTCGATTTCAAGCTTGTTGTCATCCAGCGACAACTGGTGCATCGCGCGAGGGTGAGACCAAGTATGCGAGCCGATCGTATGCCCGCGCCGCTCGGCCTCTTGTATCAGCTTCGGGTTCGCCATCGCCATCCGGCCAACGGAAAAGAAAATAGCCTTCACGCAATGCTTTTGCAGTGTGTCAAGAACCGTTTGCGTATTCGCCCCGAGCGGTCCGTCGTCAAAGGTCAGGACAACCTCATGGTCATGCAGATCGAGCGTCCGGGCCTGAGACTTGTTTTCAGGGTCGTTCAGCGATGCTCCATAGACCGGGCCACCAGTCGAATCGGCAGCAATGATTCTCGAAAGATGCGAAACCTTTGGATCGTAGGCGCAATCGTAGTCGCTCGCGACAGCCTCCCCGGCGGCCGCTCCTAAGACAAACAGCGCGAGAACGATCCGCAGCATGAAGCACCTACGCCATGAGAGAATGCACAACCTACTATAGCTTGAAAATAGGGGAGTCTAGAAGGGCAAACAACGGTCCGGGTGCAGAATTTGTTGCCGATGTTGATTCAAAGCGACAGATGCTGCGCCAATTTTCTTCATACTCTTTCCCGCTGCTCCTTCTGCCTCATACGGAATCCGGTTGAACCTAAATCCGGCAGTTGACGCCAGCCGTAGCGTCGTCCCCGCGTGCGCGGGGACCCAGTAAACACTGCGCTATATCAATAGCTTCGACCGCCGGGATTACTGGATTCCCGCCTTC
>JBKQOR010000224.1:0-2718 GCA_052145435.1 Rhodomicrobium sp.
CATCGAAGAGGTTCCCGTCACCGACAATCAGACTGTGAACGCCGCGGACACGCTGGCTGTGATCGATCCGCGCGATTACAAAACGGCGCTGGCCCAGGCCGAAGCGCAGCTGGAGCAAGCCAAGGCCGCAATTCCCAATATCGACGCGCAGATCGCCGGGCAGGAGGCGCAAATCGTCCAGGCGCAAGCGCAGATCGCGGACGCGCAGGCAGCGCTGAAATTCGCCGTGGAGCAGAACGACCGGGCGCAGGACCTGGTCAAGACGGGCGCCGGCACGCTCCAGGCCGCACAGCAAACCCATTCGCAGCTGCTTCAGGCGCAGGCTGCCGCTCATCGCACGAAAGCGGCGCTGAACGCGGCGGAGAAGCAGCTGGCGGCGCTTAAGGCGCAGCGGGTGAGCGCGCTGGCGAGCATCGATCAGGCGCGTGCGCAGGTCGATCAAGCGAAGCTCAACCTCGCTTATACCGTTGTCAAAGCCGACCAGGCGGGCCGCGTCACGCAGTTGACCGCCTCGAAAGGGCAGCTCGTCCAGCCGGGGCAGAGCCTCATGGTGATCGTGCCAAACCTGAAGTGGGTGGTCGCCAATTTCCGCGAGACGGAGATTTATGAGATTCACCCCGGGCAGCCGGCCGATATCACCGTCGACGCCTATCCGGGGCGCACCTTCAAAGGCCATGTGGACAGCATTCAGGCGGGGTCTGGGACCGCTTTCAGCCTCTTGCCCCCCGAGAACGCGACCGGGAATTACGTGAAGGTGGTGCAGCGCGTTCCGGTCAAGATCGCTTTCGACGAAATGCCCGATGTGGTTTTGGGGCCCGGCATGTCGGTTGTGCCCTGGGTGCATGTGCAATGACGTCGGTTCCGGCGGAGTCCGGGCGGCGCGAGGAGGAGCGGTTGAGCCGCTCGGCGGCAGGCGGGCACAATCCCTGGCTGATCGCGGGCGTCGTCTCGATTGCGACCTTCATGGAGGTGCTGGACGTGACCATTGTCAACGTTTCGCTCCAGCACGTCGCCGGGAGCCTCGGCACCTCCTATGACGAATCGACGTGGATTGCGACCAGCTACCTCGTCGCCAACGCAATCGTCTTGCCGCTTAGCGGCTGGCTCGCCACCGTCATCGGCCGCAAGCGGTTCTACATGGCAGCCGTGGCGGTCTTCACAGCCAGCTCGATGATGTGCGGCCTGGCCTGGAGCCTCAATTCGCTCATCCTGTTCCGGGTCTTGCAAGGCCTCGGAGGCGGCGGACTGGCGCCTAGCGAGCAGTCGATCCTTGCCGATACCTTTCCGCCGGAGAAGCGCGGGCAGGCCTTCGCGCTTTACGGCCTAACCGTGGTCGTTGCTCCTGCGATTGGGCCGACGCTCGGCGGTTACATCACCGATCATACTTCTTGGCACTGGATCTTCTTCATAAATTTACCGGCGGGGCTGCTGTCGCTCTTCCTTGTCGGTACGCTCGTCAGCGAGCCATCCGCCTCGGAGAAGGAACGGCGCGAGCTTTTGATGAGCGGCTTCACTATCGACTACACCGGATTCGTTCTCGTCGCGCTCGGCCTTGGCTGCCTTGAGGTCGTGCTCGATCAGGGCCAGCGCGACGATTGGTTCCATTCATCCTTCATCACCGCGTTTGCGGCCGTCTCTGCCTTGTCGCTCGCTACACTCATTCCCTGGGAGCTTACGCGCAAGCAGCCGATCGTCGAGTTGCGGATCATAGGTCAGCGGCAGTTCGGGATTTGTTTTCTCATGATGCTGCTCTTTGGCGGCATCATCGTCAGCACCACAGTACTCATCCCGCAAATCACGCAAACGCTGTTCGGCTACACAGCGATGCTCGCGGGCCTTTCTCTATCCTATGGCGGAGCAGTCCTTCTTCTGGTCATGCCGGTTGCGGGGCAATTTGCGGACAGAGTTCAGCCACGGTGGCTCATTCTGTTTGGCTTATTCGTTACCGCCTTTGCCATGCGAAACTTGACAAATTTGAGCCCCGATGCAGATTTCGGCTGGTTTGTTTGGGCGCGCATCTATCTCTCGCTTGGATTGCCCTTCGTATTTCTGTCGATCACAACCGCCTCCTATGCCGGCCTCAGGCCTAACCAGTCCAACCAAGCATCGGGTCTGATCAACGTCGCGCGCAATCTCGGCGGGAGCATTTTTGTTGCGATGACGCAGACGATCATCCAGCAGCGGGACCAATTCCACAATTCGAGGCTTATCGAAAACATCGCGCCTTCCAGCCCGCAATACCAGGATGCCTTGCGCGCCGCGACCCAGCATTTCATCGATAAGGGAGCCTCGGCTGCAGAAGCTTCCGGCCAAGCCATCACCTGGATCGGGCAAACTATTAGCCAGCAAGCTCAGCTGCTGTCGTACATCGACGCGTTCTGGGTTCTCTCGACGATCTGTTTCGCATCGATCCCCATTGTGCTGCTTCTGAGGACCGTAAAGCTCGGCGCAGGGACGGCAGCCTAATCGCTTCCTGTTGTCGTCCTGGAACAGCGCCCTTAGCGCCGTATTCAGGATTCTTACGGACGCTATGGATCTTGCAACCCGGATACCGCTTGCGGCGGTTCCGGGATGACAGCCTCGAACCATTCAACCGGATTTGGTAGTGCGCCCCGAAGGCGCGGAGTGTCAATGGAGGAAGGTTCCATCCAGGGAGTTGTCGATTGACCTGGTAGCTGACGAGCGGCGTAGCCGGGCAACTGGCTCCGTCGAAGCCTC
>JBKQOR010000225.1:0-4143 GCA_052145435.1 Rhodomicrobium sp.
AGTTTGTCGCGGTTGAATTTGGCGATATTCATCAAAAGCTGAGCGTCTTTTGCAGAAGGTGCCGTTACCGGGAGCGTCCACAAATCTTGCGCACTATAGATGTCGTAGGTAGGGGTTTGCACCACGAGCGGGTAGCTCACCCCGTTCCTTGGGTTCAGCCAGAAATTCGGTGCGACCTGAGCGCTATTATTTAGCGAGACGAGCAAATTGTTCGCCACCGATTGCTGGCCGAGACCAACCTCGCGGGCGAGGTCCCGGTCGACGGTGACAGTCAGCGCGGGCGCGTCCGGAACCTGGAAGACGTGCGAATCCACAACGCCGGGAACTGCATTGAGGTCGTGCGCGAGCTTCAAGGCAACCGCATAGGTTTCGTTGTCCTTGGGACCCGAGACGCGGATGTCGATGGGCGCCGGCTGGCCGAAATTAAGCACCTGATTCACGATATCGGCGGGCTGGAAGAAGAACTGCAGCTGCGGGAAACGTTTGGGCAGCTCGCTCCTTAGATCGGCGATATGGGCAGGCGTCGGAGTGTGCGTCTCCTTGAGAGAGATCAGGATTTCGCCGTCCATCGGCCCGACGGTAGCAGTGTCGCTCAATGCGATGTTAATGCCGCTATAGGGCAGCCCGATATTATCGAGGATGACGTCGATCTGATCGCTGCCCACGATTTCGCGGATGGCGCCCTCAACCTGCGCGAAATAGTTTTGCGTCGCCTCCAGCCGGGTGCCAGCGGGCGCGCGGACGTGCAAGCGCATCTGGCCGGCGTCGATTTGCGGGAAGAAGTCCATGCCGAGCCTCGGATAAAGGGTCAGCGAGACGCCGATCAGCACTACGAAAAAGACGACCGCCGGTACAGGCCGGTCCACCATCCACGCCAGCGTATTGCGATGCCCCTCGCGAAGGGTCAGGAATCCGTGCTCGAACGATTGGTGGATGAAGCGGAACGGATTGAAACCGCGGCGCGCGGGCTGGGGATGATGTTCCGCACCCGCGGCCGGGTGATGCCCGTGAGCATGCACTTGGGAGCGCATCAGGAACTTGAACAGGAGCGGAATGAGGGTAAACGAAAACACCAAGCTCGCGACGAGGGAGAGGATGACCGACAGCGAGAGCGGCGAGAAGAGATACTTGGCCGTTCCGGTTAGCAGGAACACGGGGATGAAAACCACGCTGATCGACAGCGTCGCGAGCATCGTTGGAACGGCAACTTCGGCTGTGCCTTCGAGGATGGCGTGCTCCAAGGGTTCGCCCAGTCCAACATGGCGTTCGATGTTCTCGATGACCACGGTGCCGTTATCGACAAGGATGCCGACCGCGAGGGCGAAGCCGCCCAAGGTCATCGTATTCAGTGTCTGCCCGAATATATAGAGAACGAGGACCGCCGCGATGATGGATAGCGGTATCGACGCCAAAATGATTAAGGTCAGGCGCCAATTGCCGAGGAACAGCAGGATCATGAGTGCCGTCAATCCCGCGGCCATCAATCCGCCCATAATCACGCTGTCCAAGGCGGCATGCACAAAGATGGACTGATCGAAGATCGGCTTTAGCGTCACGCCTGGGGGAAGATCCTTGGCGATTTCTGGGATGACGCTCTTTACACCGTCGATCACTGCAAGCGTCGACACGCCGCCCGTTTTCCGCACGAGCATCAGCGCGCCGGGAAGCCCGTTCTGAGTAACCGAGTTGGTTTGTATCTGATAACCGTCATGCACATGCGCCACGTCGCGCATAAAAACCGTCTTGCCGTTAATGGTCTTTATTGGGAAGTCATTGATCGTGGAAATGAGATTCGGACTATTGTTCATCGAGACGGTGTAGTCTTTCTTGCCAAGCTTCACGTCTCCCGAAGGCAGGATCACGTTCTGGCTGGCGAGCGCGTCGCTGACATCGGCGGGTGTTAGGCCCCGCGACTGCAAGGCTTCCTGATCGAGGCCCACCATGATTACGCGCGGCTTGCCGCCATACGGATATGGCACAGATGCGCCGCGCACGACCGCCAGCCTCGGCCGGATGATATTTTGCCCGAGGTCGTTCAGCTTCGTGTCCGTCAGCGTATTGCTGGAAAGGCTGATCTGAATAATCGGAACGTCGGTCGCGCCGTAGCGCAAGACCAGCGGCGGCGTGATGTTGCGCGGCATATATTTCAGCACGACGAGCGCCGAGCTTGCGAGCTGCGAGATGGCGCGGCTGACATCGGCGCCTTCGTGCAGGTACACTTTAATGACGCCGACGCCGTTGTAGCTATTGGCCTCGATACGGGAAATGTCGTCGACGAGCGAGGCCATTTGCCGCTCGTGAAAAGTGAGGATCCGGTTCTGGATGTCGGTCGCGCTCATGCCGTTGTAGGTCCAGACGACGCTCACGACCGGGATATTGATTTCGGGAAAAATGTCGGTCGGCATCCGCTTGGCAGCTCCAGCCGCCAGTAGGCACACGAGTGCTATAACGGCGAAGACCGTGTAGGGCCGCCTAAGCGAAAACGCTGCGAGTGACATTTATGAGCCGTCTCCCACGGGCATAGCGGCTTCTTTAGCCGCACATATATTGCGCTTTATATCCTTGAACCTGCCTGCATCGTCAAGGCCAATTGCCGCACCCAGTATGTCCAGGCTTCTAGGTTAAACTTTAGTGTGACCGATGAGATACTTCGGCAGAGGGAGCAAATCCATAAAATTGCCAGAAATAGGCCGCAGCTGAGAGAATAGTCTAATTTACGATTCTTTAATGCACCCTTAAGTTCAGCTTTATGGGCACCGCGACATAACTGACGTCTAAACTCCGCCCGAAGCTTTAACACTTCCTGCAAGGGCAATATGCTTAATAAATCTCTTCGGCGTTAGCGCGACGGACCGGCGCCTGGCGCGAAGAGAAGGCGTGGGAGCGTCTCTACTTGAGAATCCGGTCAAGGAGTGCCAGCGCAATCTCGATGCCGATCAGAACGATGACGAGGACCTCCAGGCGATGGCTCGTGCGAGTGGAGATCAAATCTGTAATCGTATCCGCGGTTTCGCGGATAACCGCCAATTTGCGTTCGACCGCCCGGGCCCGGGCCGGCAAATCGTATTCGTCCACGAGTTTCGCCCAGAGCCGTTCAAGTTCCGGGTGATCCCAGAGCACGTCGGGCTTTTCATCGAGGTCGACACGGCTGGCGAGACGCTTTTGGATCAAAAGCGCTTCCCCGATTTGTTCCAGCATCGCGGATTTTGGGCCAGGCGGCAAGCGCCGTTTGATAAGTGTGGCGGCCACCGGCTCGATTTTATCGAAAGCGGCCGCAATGCGCCGTTCGTCATAGGCAAGGGCGACGGATACCGCGAGCGCCTCGCCTACGAGCAAGAGCCGGTTTTGATCGGTGCCCTTGAGCTGAATCGCGCCCGTTTTGCTTAAAAGATCCTCCTCGTCCGGCGAGATGACGATAATCGCAGTTTCGATCTCGCGCTCGATGAGCGGTCCGTTTATGCGCTGCGCCAGACCATGGATAAGGCTTTCCTCCTCTATCGGCGTCATATTGAAAAAAACGACGGCGCCGAACTTGAACAGCATGGCTGTGCCGTTGGCGGAGGTTGTGAACGCAAGTGGATTGGCCGAAAACGCGTCTTGCCGCTCCAGGCCTTTCAGATCGAGCCCCTCTCCGAGCAGCAAAGCCCGGACACTAATGCCTTGAGATGACATCTAACCTTCCATGATGGCAAGCGGCTCCCCCCAATGCGGAGACCCGGAAATATCGTGCAATTCTGTAAACCTTTCATACCCCTTGTATTTAAGAATGTCTCTGCCTGCCCCAAATTTTACCGCCGCGGTCCCGCCATGGGCACCGAGTGGAAATCCGGCTTTTTGCGAAAAGAGGTTTGGCACATGAAGCGTTCTCGCTTGCGGGCATTTTAGCCGTGGCTGCAGTGAAGAGCGCGGCACAGCGAAGCGGTCGCATCCTGGGCTTCGCTTGTCCTCTTTATGTATTGTCGCGTTTACAACGTGAGCTGTCAGCTATTCGACAAGGCGGACCGCGCGCCCGGCTCCTAAGAGCCTGACCCAAAAGTTTCTTGCGCAAGTGTTAGTTGCATGATTCACCGATTCTGGGGCATCGGAAGGGTGATTCGGCATGTGGACGGAAGAACATCGCGCAATGTACAAGCGGCCGGCGGG
>JBKQOR010000226.1:0-6674 GCA_052145435.1 Rhodomicrobium sp.
GCTTTCAATCGCCCTGACGCCGCCTGCCCCATTGGCACCCTGGCGCTGAAAAAGAACCGCGCCCGCAACGCCAAGAATGCAAGCGGTCAAAAGAGCAATGGAAGACCCTGAAGGTGACGGTATGCCATTGTTCATTTTACAGCCTTCCCAAGCAGGCGATTGCCCAATACCACGGGCGAACCGCGTCTTGCGCGGATCCGGCCGAACCAGGCCAAGACCGGCTCCCGCAAAAGCAGCAGCAGCTTCGGGCGGCGTAAAATGCGCCCCGCCGCATCCGCAAAATGGCGCGATTTCAAAGCTTCGATAAGGCCATTAAAGGCGAGAACCGTTTCGATCGATTTGCTGCGGGCCTCGAAGGCAGCACGCACCTCGGCGCTTGCTTTACCGAGCTTGCCGCGAAAACGCCGGTCGGAATCCAGCATGGCGTTTGCCGCTTTGCTCGGCAGGCGATGCGAAATGGAAGCGCCATGCTTGCGGTAAAAGTAGAGCTGCCGGGGATAGACCCGGTATTTCAGGCCGCCAACCAACAATCGCAACACAAAATCGTAATCTTCTCCAATGCTTAGGGTCTCGTCATAACGGCATGACGTTTGGCGCAGCAGGTCCGCGCGGATAATCGGCTTAAGATATCCGAGCCCCGCTCCCTTGGAGTAAAACACATTCGACCGTATAAAATCCGCCAGATCCACCCAAAACGGCGCTTGAGCATATGCGCGTGGAAGCAATCCGTGGCTACGCCGCGCAAGATCTTGATAAAACACGATGAGATCGTCCGCGGCGATGCCTGCGCCGTCCCGCGCCGCATTTGCGATGAGGGTCTTCAGGCGCGCTGGATGCATGATGTCGTCGCTATCCATGATTGCAAGCCAAGATCCCGACGCCGCGGCGAGCCCGCGGTTCCGGGCAGCAGACGGGCCGGCGTTCGTTTCGCTTCGAATGAGCTTGATGCGGTCATCCGCAGCCGAATAGCGCTCGATAATATTCACACTTTCGTCCGCCGATGCATCGTCGCAGACGAGCAACTCCAGGTTCGCAAGGGTTTGACGCCGGACCGATTCAATGGCGTCCTCGAGATAACGGGCGCCATTGTAATTGGCCATGATGACCGAAACGCGCGGGTTAGGCCCGGCATATTCGTCAACTTCGACCGCTCTGGCCGCATCGCAGGCGGCGCTGATATTGGTCATGGTGCCGTTCCATCTCCGGCGGGGCTAGCTGTAGCGGGGCCGCGGGCGGGAACGCTGCGGCGGGGCCGCTTTGCCGTAGCGAGCTTGGCCGCTTCCGTCAGAAAGCCAGCCGACCAGCCAAAATGCATGATCATGGCGGCGACGCCCGAAATGCCCGCGCAGGCGTCCCTCTCGCGCAATCCGAGAAGAAATCCGTACGCTCCGCAGAGGCTCGCCCAAGCTGCTGCCGGTGCCGCAAAAAGCGGATGAAGCGGCGCCAGCAGCACAAGCAGAAGTGCCGGCGCCACTGCCAGCGGTAGGGACTGCCGCAGCTTGGGCCGCTTGCGGTGCTTGAAAAGTGTGCGAGCCCGTCCCCGGCCGTAACCGAGATACTGCCGGAAAAGCGCGCGCGGCGACCGCCTGGGGAAATAGCCGATCGGTGCCATTCCCGCGAGCCAGATCCGGAAGCGTGCGGCGCGCAGGCGCATATCGAGCTCCGCATCCTCATTATGGGAGAATGTCTCGTCGTAGCCGCCGGCCGATTGATACGCGGTGAGCCGCATAAGCGCGTGATGACCGTGGTCGACGAAACGCCCGGAACTCGTGCGCCGGTGCGCAGAGCCGCCATTTCCAAGCAAAGAGTTCTGCGCCGCCGCAGCGGCACGCTGGAAGCAAGTCCCGCCCTCGGCGACGAGGCTGACGACGACTGAATCGGCCCCCGTTGCAGCCTGCTTTTCGAGCAGAATTTCGCAATAGCGCTCCGGGTAGCGGCAATGCGCGTCGACGCGGATGAGAAATTCGCTCCCGGCGCCAAAGCGCTGCACGGCAAGATTGAGTGCTGCGCTTTGAAGGCGCTTTTCATTGTGCAGAAAGAGAACGCGCTCATCCTTCGCCACAAGCGCTTTCACGATCTCGCGCGTTCCGTCGGTGCTTCCGCCATCGGCTATGACGAGCCGCAGCGGAATACGGTCTGCCTCTTTGAGAACCTGGCGGGCGATGGCCTCGATATGGGCCGCCTCGTTGAGGCAGGGGATCACGGCCAGCACGCCAGGCTTCGGAGAAGTTCCGGGTTGCATCGTTTGAAAGGTTCCGGTCATCGTGCCGATCCCGAAAAAGGGGTTTCTAGGACAACCGCACCTTCGGCTTGGGCTTTCCGTTGCAAGGGCAGAGATTCGATGTGAGCACGGCAGGACTGGACGTCGTCCGCCAAATCGCCGCGCGGGATATCCGCCACCGCACCGGCAAGGGTCTGGTATTTGTCCGCGGTCAGGTGCTCGAAGAAAGCGCGAAGGATGTCGCCTGGCGGGTCTGGCAAAAGCACGCCAGCGTTCCTTGCGGCAAGCCACCTGCCCGTTTCAACCTCGCCAAGCGCGAGAGGAACGGCGCCGAAAAGACTGGCTTCGTAGATTCTATTGGGCAGGAGCCAAGCCGAATTCTGTGAGGCTTCGAAATAGTCGATGGCCCAGGCAAAGTGAACGCCGCCATATATTGCGCCCAAATCGTCTGGATTGCGGTACGCGCCCCCGAATTTTACCCCGGGTGTCCGGGCCACTTCGGCTTCGAAGTCAGGGAAAATTGACGGAGCTGGCCGGCCGCGTAAGACGACTTCCACTTTTCCGGGTAGCCCAGAGGCGAGCTGCGATAATATATCAAAGCTTTTCCGGCAGCGCAGTACCCCGAACCATCCGATGCGCCAGGGCTGGCCTATGGCAGGGCGGTTCGCGGAAAGAAGCGGCGCCTCCGCGTTACGCTGAAGCACCTTGTTCTCGATAAGCCGGTGAGCGGCAGAAAACCCCCGCGGCCCAAAATAATTGCGCACAAAGGCGGGCGAGCTTGTGAGCAAAAGGCCGGTTTCCTGCCAGAGCCGGTCTTCGAGCATGCGCAACGCCCTGCCTGCGGGCCCTTGCGACAAGAGCAGCCGGTGAATATCCAAGCATTCGTAGACAACGCTGACACCGGGAGCGAAGCGGTTGCGCGCGCGCACGGCGAGCATCAGCATTTCAAGGTTGCGGGCGATGATCACATCGGCGCCGCGAACAGCCTTGGCGAGGGCCTTAGCGTGAAGCGCCGTTTTCGCGACGGAGAATACGCGCGACAAAAGCTTGGCGGGCTCGGTTCTTCCAAAGTTCGTTGCAGGGACGCCATTCACGCTGACTACCGGTAGGGCGCTGCGGTGGAATCCGGCCAATGTCACGTGCGCTCCGCCAAGTGTGAGCATTGTAACGCGGCGGCCAACGGCGGGATCGTCCAGGTCGTGAACGAAATATGCTATCCTAATAGCCATATTCCCGGGCCTTCTCCGAAATCGCGACGCAACTAAAGCGAGGCTTTTATTTCGAAATTTGTTTCATCCGTCAACGGCGTTGGGGTTAATGAGTTAACAGCATAGGCCGCGGCGATAGCTATTCTCCATACCATGCGCGGCGCATCTTTCGAGCTAAATAAATTCTTGCGTTTTCGAGACATTTTGCCAGTCCGACAGCGAATCGCGAAGACTATATCCATATTGGAATCCAGACTCCTGCAATCGTTTCGGCACAATATTCGTCGAGTAAAAAAGCTTCTTGACGCGGGCACGGTTGACTTTAGTTTTCACGCCGAGCTTACCCAAGATTTCGAAGGCCAGTCCGCCAAGAAGCATGAGCCCGATAGGCGCGACGAGGCGCGGAAGTTTATACCCGGCGACATCGGAGAATGCTGCACAGATGTTTTCGCTCGTATAACGTTCGGGGTAGCAGAAATTGTAGACGCTGGTGGCTTCGTTTTTCGCCGCCATGAAGAGCATGGACGAGACGAGATCCTTGACATACCCGCAGGATTTAATGGTGTCCTTTCTGCCGGGGTAGATGAAGCGTTGCTTTGCCAAGAGCTGGGCGAGCCGGGTAAAGTTTCCGCGCTCGCCCGGTCCGTAGATGACCGCCGGGCGGGCTATGGTGAGGCGGCGTTCCTGGGAGCGCTCGGACTGCCACAGCCGGTGAATCGCCTCCGCCATTGCCTTGGAGCGTCCATAGGCGCTGACGGGTTCGATGCACGAATCTTCATCCCGCGGAGCCTCGGCCGGTCCGTAAACCGATATCGAGCTTGTGAAGACGATCTGCCGTGCGCCGATATCTGTCGCGTAGCGGCACACATTGCAGGCGCCAAGGACATTGGTGTGATAATATTCCCAGTCTTCGTGGCCCGGTGTGGTGTGGACAGCAGCGAGATTGAAGAGTACCGCACCGCCGCTGCCGCAAAGCTGGCTCGGAACCGGTTGAGCGATATCGTGCTCAACGTAGTGCACACCCGCCACGCGGAAACGCGGTGTGCCGATGTCTACGCTGTAAAGCTCCGCGCCGGGATTGTCCGCAGCCAGCCTTTCAAGCAGGTGGAAGCCAATAAAGCCGGCACCGCCAAAGACAATAGCCCTGTGTTGCTCAAGTATAAATGCGTTCGTAGACGAAGTCGATTTCGCGGATGTGCCGGGCATGTTCATAAAAGCCTCTTTAGCGGCAAATAATACTGCGCCTGTTAAGAACGAGCGTAGGCGGATGCTATCTAAGCCTCGCAGCTACCGTCTAATACCAAAGGACATAAGCGCTGACCTGAATGGTGTCATTCCCGCGAAGGCGGGAATCCAGTAATCGCGACGGTAACGATTGGCTAAATCGATGACATAGCGAAGTGTTTACTGGGTCCCCGCCTTCGAGGGGACGACGCCTGGACCCGCCAAGACTTTCGACGCTTGGTGTAAGCCTGATGCCCTTTTGATGGCTGAGTTTGTTCGTGTTGCCCATAATACCAAGTCCCGCCTGCGCCGGTGTGGGTGAAGCCGCTGTTAGGCCGTACACGTTCATATTGTTATATGAATGCCAATGACCACAGGAAGTTAGCGGGATGGTTTATCGTCATGGTTAAACCTGCTGCTGCCAATTAGGTGTTTTAACTATAAACATCGATTCAAGGCTCAGGATGTGGAATGCAATGCGTTTTTGCATGTATGACATCATCTTAGGCTAGCCTACTGGCATGAGCGCATCGCAACGCTGATCCAATAAGATTGAGAATTCCCATGAAAGAGCTCGTGCTTAAAGAAGCGCCATCGTCTTCCATTATTTTACCGGGGGTGGTCTTAGAACGGTTTGAGGAGACACAGGCGGCCATAGCTCGCCGCAGCACGGTTATTTGGGGGGAGCACTGCTCCGAATGCGCGTTTCCCGCCTGCTATTCTTCATGCGAATTTTATGAACCGCGTCCGGACCTTCATTGCCGCCGTTTCACAAACGGGATCGAGGCTATCGAGATTCAAGATACTGACGGTCCTCTATATTTGACACGAATCCAGTTCCGGCGCTGGGGGAAGCTCGAAGGCATGGGACCGCCAATCCTGAGAGGACGCGAGCAAGCCGGAAGATTGGAGAACGAGAGTGCGGTGCTGGATAAGATACTGGCACGCTTACCGCTACCGGGGCGCATAGCCCGCTACGCCACAGCGCGACTCAACAAATATCGTAAAGACCGGTCTCTGAGTTTGGGCGCCCGCTGCAAAACCGGCCTCGCCAATGCGATGTTCGTCATTGAGGCTTGGCTCCAAAAAGGCGCTGCGATTCCCATGACCCTCACGCTCATTCCGTGGGATAAAGGTGTCGACGGTCTATTTCAGCAAAGCTTCACCGTTCATCCCGGCTATAGCCGGGTCGTGATCCCAGCCGCCCAGATGGCACGTTCGATCCCCCTCGGCAAAGGCTTTTCGATACACATCGAACCTGTAGGAGATAGCGAGTCGGAGCCCGTGGTTTTTGGCATTATAGACTTCATAACTTCCGAAGGCACTGTCTCCCCTGTATCCGCGGCCCCCGCTCCCCCCGCAAAACCGGTAGCCGCCAAGACTGCGAAATGCGTGGTATGGGATCTCGACGATACCGTTTGGTCAGGAACGCTCGCTGAAGACGGGATCGAAGGCGTAAGGATAAATCCCGAGGCTGCCGAAGCAATCGAAATGCTCGACGCGCGAGGCATCCTGAATTCTGTTGCCTCGAAAAACGACCCCGAACCTGCAAGGGCTGCGCTCGCTCATTTCGGTCTTGCCGGTTACATGCTGTTCCCGCAAATCGGCTGGGGGCCGAAAAGCGACTCGCTGCGCCGTATCGCGCAATCCATCGGCATCGGCATCGACACTTTCGTTTTCGTCGACGATCAGCCATTCGAACGCGCCGAGGTGAGCGCCGCGCATCCGGCCGTGACCATAATGACACCAAAGGACATAGCGAGCTTCAGCGCGCACCCCTTATTCGATGTGCCGGTCACGGAAGAAAGCCGCAAACGCCGCTCGCTTTATCGCGATGAGGAGCGCCGTCAGAGCGCGGCGGCGGAGGCAGGCACGGACTACATCGGATTTTTGCGTTCCTGCGCTATCAAGCTCGAAATTTCCTCCGTCCACCCCTCAACGCTCGACCGGATCTACGAGCTCACACAGCGGACCAACCAGCTCAATGTTACGGGCGCTCGTTTCACACGCGATGAAGTGGC
>JBKQOR010000227.1:0-37696 GCA_052145435.1 Rhodomicrobium sp.
GCCAGATGACGTGTTTCAAGTTCCCTCGACACCCAATCGTAGGCCGCGTCGCGCAATGTAGTCCATTGCGGCCAGTCCATGGGCATGATCCCTTCCGCAATTGGGATGGCAAAAAAGCGCGGTCCGCCAGCCGCTGCACTGGTCCCGGCCGCCGCTCCCAGCACCGTTTCGAGGCGCAGGCGCTTGTCGGGCGGGGTCTGGGTCAGGCGGAAAAGCGAGGCTCCGGTCAAGCTGCGATAGGACATTGGCGAAGCGCCGAGCGGCGGCGGTTTGGCACGCAGAAAAACAATGGGTGAGGCGGACAGCCCTTCGGCGGCGGCCAGAATCGCTCCGGTCTCGTTCTCTCCGCTAACCAGAATGTCCCCGCCCTCCAAGATGAGTGGCGGCAGAATGCCGGGGGGTGCAATGCCGGCCCGCACCGGGCCGTGAAGGCGGCCCTCGCGATGAACTTCCGGCGCGTCCGCCGAAAGCGAACGCGACACCGCGGCAAATGGACGGCAGGCGGCCGGGACTTCCAATCCCTTCAAAGCGCCAACAAGGAAATTATCGAGCGCGGCGGGATCGCAAAGTCCCGCTTCCACGCGTGACGCCCGCTTCCATAAGAGCGGATTGGCCAGCTCACGGAAAATCGCTTGCCCGGCGGAGAGCTTGCCGCATGCCAAGAGGCCCGCCGGCAGAACGGCGCTGCCTGCGGCCGCGAGGCACACCGCAGGCAAGCCATGCTCCTCGAAGGCCAGCAGCGCGCCAAAAATCGCTGCGGCATGAACCCCTGAGCTTGCGGCAGCGATGGCATTTCCCTTGCCGAGAAATGCTTGGCTTAGGAGCCGCACGGCTTCCGGCGCCGTGAAGTCCACCGATTGAGCCAAGCGGTAGCGGCGCGGTTCTATCCAAGCGGCGGCATCGCGGATCGAGTTGGTTCCGGTCTTCGCCAGCAAAAGGAAGCAGTTCTGAGCACCGCGTACCGCCACTGCGTGTCTTTCGAGCGCGGACAACCCTGCATCTCCGCCGCTTGCGATGAACAAGATCCCGTCCGCTTCGCCGATTGCTTCCTTCGCAAAATCGAGCTCCGTCTCGTCGGTGACGATGAGGGTGATATCGAACTCGAGTTCCTGCTCCTGGAACCAGTGCGCGATGCCAGGCGAATCGAGCGCCAACGCGCCCGGCATACCAGCCCCGAAGCTTCCGCTGCGAAGAACCCGGACCTCGCCGAGGCTTTCCAATGCAGCCAGTAGTGCGTCCTTTAAACCCGGTTCCAAATATCGTTGCGAGCCGGCAGGACAAACCACAAGACGCGAGAGCTTGCCCGGCGCACGGCCTGCTTGGGTGCCCTCCGGCCAAAAGCGTGAGATCGTAGCAGCAAGGAGGGCCGGGCTTGTCCTCAAAGCGTCAGCAAAATCGTCCCAAGCGAGCGTCAAGAGAACCGTCTCGCGAAGCGCGACGGCTGTCGCTTGCGCGGGCTGGCGCTTGAAGAAGGCCCCGGGCTCGACCGGCGCGCCCTGACCGGCCTCCGGCATGCCAGGCTCCAGCGCGGAGAGGCGTCCCGAAACGACGATGCCGAGCTCATCGACAGCCTCTCCGGCGACCGAGGCCGTCTCTCCTTTGGCGACGATTTTGAGAGCGCAAAAAGCATATAGCGTTTGCAATTGCGCCTCGTCCAGCGCTGCAAAGGCCGGGAGCGACGCCAAAAGACGGATATAGGGTTCGCGAGCTTCCATACCGCTCTTCTAACTCGGATTCTATCCGGTAATAAAGCGGGCGATTGGGCGCTGAATGGCGTTCGCGGCCCGGCATTGCCGCTTTGATGCCCGGTTGAGGACAGATGCCATAAAAATGAAGCGATCCGGCGCAAGGACGGACTGGCCGGGCGGACTTGCCGGATCTCTTGCCGCGCGTTAGCTAATTGGTGCAAAGTGGACTGAGCGGATGCGATCTCCAATACTCTTTTTCTCGCAGGCAATGAGAAAAATCTGGAGGAGGCCCGCACCGGCCCGCTATTCCGGCTGTTTCCCGGCCGGCTCTGCGGTGCAAGACAGATAGCTTGAGGAAAGACGGGAAGGTTTCATCGCGCAGAGCACGCCGCGAACATTTCCGATACTCTTCTCATTTAGACGATGCTTCGCGCCGTAAGATAGACGCATCACACATAGGAGGGAGCGTTATGCCAGAACAACTCAAGACCCCGATACGCCGGCTTGGAATTCTGACCGGCGGCGGCGATGTGCCCGGACTGAACCCTGCTATCAAAGCGGTGGCCGACCGCGCCGATAGCATGGGCATTAGCGTCCTTGGCCTCAGAGGCGGGTGGGAAGGCATCACCTTCCTCGACCGCTCCCGGGGGCGCGAGGGCGTCGTGTTCTGTCCCGGCGATCCGGAGACATGGCAGCATGGGCACGTCATGCCGCTGACGCGTCTTGCGACGGCCGGCATCGATCGCCAGGGCGGAACGATCTTGCAATCGACCCGCACCAATCCTGCCAATGTGAAAGCGGGTGACCTGCCGCCACATCTAGCGTCTTACGGTGCCGGGCGTGCGCCGGGCGACAAAGTCGATCTGACCCGTGAGGTCATCGAGAACATGCGCTTCCTGGATCTCGATGGCATTGTCGTTGTCGGCGGCGACGACACTCAGAGCTTCGGCGCGAGGCTGGTTTCGGAGGGCGTTCCAGCCTGGGGCATTCCGAAAACCATGGATAACGACGTGCCCGGCACCGATTACTGCCTCGGCTTCCAAACCGCGATCGAGCGGGCGAGCGAGTTTATCGGCCGCATCCAATCCACGGGGAGTTCGCACCGCGAAACCATCCTTTTCCGGATATTTGGCCGCAACGCAGGCTTTACGGCGCTCGAAACGGCCATCGTTGCCTCGGTCAACCGCGTCTTGATCCCGGAGGTGCCCTCCAATATCGACCGGCTGGCGGAACTGATCGCTGCCGACCGTAAGAACCCGCTACAATACTCGACCGTTATTGTCTCCGAAGGCGCCAACCTCGGCATGCCTGTGCCGGAAGAGGGGCCGGCCGACGCCTATGGCCATCGCAAGAAGATCGATATTGCCGAATTCCTCGCGAGGGAACTTGGCCAGCGCCTGCCCAAGGTGCGGTTCCTGAACATGGACATTACCTACATTTTGCGCGCGGGCGAACCCGTGGTTCACGATAGGTATATGGGTTACTATTATGGCAACCTCATCATGAACCAGGTGGAACAGAAACAGCACGGCGTCATGGCTGCCTACCGCGATGGGCAGTTCATCGTGACCGACATCCCTAGCAAGAAATTACCCGCCCGAACTGTCGACCCGGCTGATTATCACCCCACCGAGTACCGGCCGAACTTCGAGCGCATCACCGGCCCCTACCGGCCGCAACAGGTAACGAAATAGCCGCATCGCAGCGGGGGCCTGCGGACAGACAGGAAGGTGGCCGCTGCGGCAAGCGCGGCCGCTTTCAACAAGAACCGCGGGCAGTGTGCGCGGCTAACGCCCGGCGTCGCACCCTCTTTACTTTACGCGCTTGTTGGCGGCATTTAGCGTTATGAGCATTGAAAAGCGCGCCGTCCGCGCGGACGATGACGGGCTCCGTCTCGACCGCTGGCTGAAGAAATATTATCCGTCGCTCCCGCACGCGCTCGTGCAAAAGCTCGTGCGAACGGGGCAAGTGCGCGTCGACGGCGGCCGCATGAAGGCGGATGCACGCCTCAGCACGGGCCAGGAAATTCGAGTCCCAACGCATTTTGCGGCGCCGGCTGCGGACGCCGCGCCCTCGCTTAAGCCGCCTCCCGGGATGTCGAAGGCCGACCGCGATTTCATCGAGCGGATGATCGTTTTCGAGAACGATTACATCGCCGTCTTGAACAAGCCTTTCGGTATCGCCGTTCAGGGCGGAACGAAAACCTTGCGGCACATCGATGGCCTACTCGCCGGCATGGCCGATCGCTTCGGCGGCGAGCGTCCGCGCCTCGTCCACCGGCTCGACCGCGACACCACCGGCATTCTCGTTGTCGCAAAAGACCGTCAAACCGCAGCGCGTCTCGGCCGGCTCTTTCAAACGCGCTCGGTGCAAAAAATCTATTGGGCGATCGTGCGCGGCCTGCCCAAGCCGCCGCAAGGCAAGGTCGAGGCACCGCTCGTAAAAGCGGCGGGGCCGGAGGGTGACCGTGTCCGCAAAGCGCGGCCGGGCGAGCAAGAGCTCGCGCAGCACGCAACGACCTATTATTCGGTGATCGACAGGGTGGCTCAGCAGCTCGCTTGGGTTTCGCTCAAACCGGTGACGGGGCGCCAGCATCAGCTCCGCGCGCATATGGAAATTCTGGGTACGCCGATTTTGGGCGATCAAAAATATGGTGATGTGGCCGATTTAACAATGGACGGAATAGAAAACAAGCTGCATCTTCATGCGCGGCGCCTAACCCTGAGGGACGCCAAGGTGGGGGATATCGATATCTCGGCTCCGCTGCCCGCGCATATGGCGAAGACGTTCGATCTTTTGGGGTTCGACGCGCAGCGTTACGAGGAGTAGGCTGGGCTCTTATATTAATCCAATGCCCTGATTTAGCTTTAGTCAGCTTGGCGTAATCTCGCTGGCTCAGTATGAGTAAAGTTGTGACAGAGGTTCGGCGCTCA
Source organism: Rhodomicrobium sp. (assembly GCA_052145435.1). Lineage (GTDB taxonomy): Bacteria > Pseudomonadota > Alphaproteobacteria > Rhizobiales > Rhodomicrobiaceae > Rhodomicrobium. The sequence continues at coordinate 4,622 of JBKQOR010000227.1, forward strand.
ACTAGACCTGTACGGATGACTGGAAATGACATTCACATCCAAGCTTATTTGTTTCGACTGCGACGGTACTCTTGTCGATAGCCAGCATTTGATTGTCGAGAGCATGCGCCTCAGCTTTGAGGGCGCGGGTCTTGCAGCTCCCGAGCGTGCCGCCATATTGCGCACTGTTGGCCTTTCTGTCCCCGAAGCAATGAGGGTTCTCGCACACGAGCAATCCCCGCCAACGAGAGATGAGCTTGCGCGCGCTTATCGCGAGGGATGCATGGTTTTGCGACGCCAGCCGAACACCGGCGAGCCGTTATTTCAGGGAGCTGCCGCTCTTCTTTTCCGCCTCGCCGCGAGAGAGGGCGTCTTGCTCGGGCTAGCCACCGGGAAATCGCGCCGCGGCGTCACGCGCTTCATCGAACAGAACGGATTGCAGGGCCTCTTTTCAACGGTGCAAACCGCTGACGACGCTCCGTCGAAGCCGCATCCGGCAATGCTTCTGCAAGCGATGGAAGAGACTGGCGCCACCCCCGGCACAACAATTATGATCGGCGACACGTCCTACGACATGATGATGGCCAGTTGCGCAAACGTGGAAGGCATTGGCGTAAGCTGGGGCTACCATTCCGTGGCAGATCTGAAAAAGGGCGGAGCAAAAACGATTGTCCGCAGTTTCCCTGCCCTGGAGCACGCACTTCAGACCGCCGGGCAGCCCGCGGCTCAATACGAAGCGGTTGCATAATTCCGGTCTCTGTCCTGATTTAAACAGCGTAAGACGTTGCTGCCGCAGCCGCTGGAGACTCCCTCTCCCCTTGGGGAGAGGACTGCGGTGAGGGGGACCGCGCTGCCCATAGACTAGGACAGACTTTAAATGAGCCCATGAGCCCTTGCCGCCTCCACAAGCGGCCGCCGCGGACGGGGGCCCACATGGACGATCACCTCAGACGCGGCGAGGCTGCCAAGCCGCCCGCAAGTTTCGAGATTGCGCGCCGAGGCTAGCCCGAACAGGAAGCCCGCCGCATAGAGATCGCCTGCGCCCGTGGCATCGATGAGCTTCTCGATAGACACGGCTGGAACGGCTATCGCGCGCTCGCCTTCGAGGATGACCGCGCCCTTCTCGCTGCGCGTGATCGCCGCTATCGAACACTCCGTCTTGATCGCCGCGCAGGCCTCTTCGAAAGTCGAGCCGGGGTAGAGCGAGAGCAGCTCCCGCTCATTGGCGAACACAATATCGACCCGGTCGCGGATGAAGCTGCGGAAGCCTTCGCGATGGCGATCGACGCAGAACGGGTCGGACAAGGTGAATGCCACCTTGGTGCCGGTTGCGCGCGCGAGGTCCGCCGCTGTGTGGAAGGCGGCGCGCGCCTCGTCCGGATCGAACAAATAACCTTCCAGATAGAGGATTTGGCTCGCCTCGATCAGAGCGCGGTCGAGATCGGCATCGGCGAATTCGGCGGCGGCGCCCAGGTTCGTATTCATGGTGCGCTCGCCATCTGGCGTCACAAGGATGAGGCAGCGGCCCGTCGGCGTTTCGCTTTTGGCTTCGCCATCGCTGAAGGCGACGCCGATGGAGCGGATATCGTGCGCGAACACCCTTGCAAATTGATCGTGGCCCACCTTGCCCATAAAGCCGGCGTGGCCGCCGAGCGATGCGATACCGGCGCAAGTGTTTGCCGCCGAGCCGCCCGACGTTTCGACGGCGGGTCCCATCTTGTCATAGAGCGCAGCAGCTTCTTCCGGCGAGGTCAGGCGCATCGTGCCCTTGGCAAGCGAGAACTCTTCGAGCAGCGCCTCCTCGCAAGGAGCAATGATATCGACGAGGGCGTGACCGATGCCGGTTACTTGCAGGGGCTTTGTCATGACGATGCGGCTTCCGTTTCCGTTGAGGCGGCCTTTGCCCCCGTACCTTGAGGCGGCGGCGATTTGGGTTCGAACTTGCAGAGATCCGCGATGACGCAAGCCCAGCATTCTGGCTTCTTCGCCTTGCAGACATAGCGGCCGTGAAGAATGAGCCAATGATGGGCATTGTGGATATATTCGGGCGGCACGATACGCTCCAGCCCAAGTTCCACTTCAAGCGGCGTCTTGCCGGATGCGAGGCCGGTGCGGTTCGCCACCCGGAAGATGTGCGTGTCGACCGCGATGGCGGGCTGGCCGAACGCAACATTCAAAACGACATTGGCCGATTTGCGCCCTACCCCAGGCAGCGTCTCAAGCGCCGCGCGGTCCTGCGGAACCTCCCCGCCGTGGCTCTCCACCAGCGCCTTGGAAAGCGCGATCACATTCTTGGCTTTGGTATTGAAGAGGCCAATGGTTTTGATGGCGTCGCGAAGCTTCTCCTCGCCCAGCGCAACCATCTTCTGCGGCGTGTCCGCCTTCGCAAACAGGCTTTTCGTGGCCTTGTTGACGCCCACATCGGTGGCCTGAGCCGACAGGACCACCGCAACGAGCAGCGTGAACGGATTGAGATATTCAAGTTCGGTTTTGGGATCGGGCCTGGCGGCAGCAAGCCTGGCGAAAACCTCACGCGCTTCGGAAGCCGTAAGCAGCGCAGGCCCAGCGGCGCTCCGGCTAGTTTTCTCGCTCGCCGCCTCTGCCTTGGCAGCCGGCTTGATAGGTCTTTTCCTTGAAACGCCGCTGGCAGGCTTTTCCATGATTTGTGCACTTCGTAGAGTTCTATATGCGGCCCAGAGCAGCGCACCGAGCGCGATATCGGCTATTCCACGATGCATCTCAGCGAGATATGAACGCCCGCCTTTTCCAACGCGTCGGCCTTATCGTGCTTCAATGGAGGCTCTCCGTACACGAGGGTATAACCGTTCAAGAACAGCAAGATCCCGAACAGCCCTACGAATCCGCTCGCCCCCAGCAGCAGCCTCGCTCCAGTAATGATGGCGGCGGATGCCAGCACGATGGCGATTTGCAGCATCGCCATCGAATAATCGTAGAAGGGGTGCTGAGCGAGCGCCAGATTGCGATCGTTCTCGCAGTTTTCCGCTTTCGCCAAGAGTTCTTTCTTGCCGTTTCTCGCATTCGTTTCGAGCCGCGCGATCTCTTTATCGTAATCGGCTTTGCTGGTCTGAAGATGCTTGAGGACCGGCTCGGGGAGATTGGGCGTCTCCAGCATCTTCAACTCGAGCTGGTCGGAAGCGAGCTTGATTTGCGACTGCCGGATCGTCTTCGCTTGATAGAATGCGAACTGGTCGTTCACCTGGAAACCGGCCTGCTGCGCGGTCTTCATCGCGTCGTTGCTGCCGGTTGCGGCAAACGCGAGCAGAACCGCTAGCACGGAGATGTAAATCGCAACCCATTTGTCGCGCTTGCGCTCCGCGTTTTCGTCGAACGCATCCGCGGGCGTGCCGCTTACGACGCCGACCTTTCTCTCCTCCTTCTCGTGCTCGCTTGCGGGCAACGCCGCGGCACGCTGCATGGACGTGTCTGCGCGGCGCGCTGCCGGAGTAGCGGCCGGCCTCTGCGGCACTTTTGGTTTGCGCTGACTATGCTTTTTCATACCCCCTCGCACCGCTTACGACTTGAGCGTCGTTTTAGACGCGGCAGAACCATCCGCGTTCAAGCGGTAGACATAGGGTTCGCCCGTTCCGAGGTTCAGCTTTACGATTTCCTCCGGAGACAGCTTGTCGAGCCGCATGATGAGCGCGCGAAGCGAATTGCCGTGCGCCGAGACGAGCACGTTGCGGCCGGCCAAGACCTGGGGCAAGATCTTCGCCTCGTAATAGGGCAGCACGCGCGCGGCCGTATCCTTCAAGCTTTCGCCGCCGGGCGGCGCGATGTCGTAGGAGCGGCGCCAGATGTGAACCTGCTCGTCGCCCCAGCGTTTGCGGGCATCGTCTTTGTTCAAGCCGCAGAGGTCCCCATAGTCGCGCTCGTTCAGCGCCTGGTCCTTCATCGTTTCCAGGCCCTGCTGCCCCAGTTCCTCAAGCATGAGATCGAGCGTGATCTGCGCCCGTTTGAGCGCGCTGGTAAACGCGATATCGAAGACGAAACCTTGGGCCTTAAGGAGCTTGCCTGCGCGGTGCGCTTCTGCAATTCCGGTTTCGGAGAGCCCCACGTCGCGCCAGCCCGTGAACAGATTGAGCTTGTTCCACTCGCTTTCGCCATGGCGAACGAGCACTAATACGTTTTCCATCGTGATGTCCTTTGCACGAAAAGCGAATGCGGCGGCTCAGCTCATGCCGAGCACGTCCCGCATCGAAAACAATCCCGGCCCGCGGCCCTGTGCCCAAAGAGCGGCTGCAACCGCGCCACGGGCGAAAATCTGACGGTCCTGCGCGCGGTGGGTGAGTTCCAAGCGCTCCCCGGCACCCGCGAAGATGACAGTGTGGTCCCCGACGACACTCCCGCCGCGAAGCGTTGCGAAGCCGATCGCGCCTTGGGGGCGCTCGCCTGTATGTCCGTCCCTGCTTCTAACGCTGTTGTCCGCGAGCGCGATGCCGCGCCCTTTTGCTGCGGCCCCGCCGAGCAGAATCGCCGTTCCCGAAGGCGCATCCACTTTGTGTTTGTGGTGCATTTCGAGGATTTCGATGTCGAAGCTCTCGTCGAGCGCGCGCGCGGCCTGCTCCACGAGTGCGCTCAGCAAATTGACGCCGAGGCTCATATTGCCGGATTTGACGATCGTTGCATGGCGGGCGGCGGCTTCGATCTTGGCTTGATCGTCCGCCGTGAACCCGGTCGTGCCGATGACATGGACGATGCGCGCCTGGGCCGAAAGTGCGGCCGCCTCGACGCTCGCCGCCGGCGTTGTGAAATCGAGGACGCCTTCGATGTGGGTGAAAAGCGGCAGCGCATCGGCGGCGATGGGCACCCCCAGATGGCCAACCCCGGCCACCTCGCCTGCGTCCTTGCCAACGAAAGGCGAACCGTGGCGCTCAATGGCGCCGGCCACCTCGCATCCCTGCGTTTCGTGAACGGTGCGGATGAGTTCGCGTCCCATCCGCCCCGCAGCGCCCATGATCGCTAACAGCATGACTTTCCTCGACCGTCGTGTCCGGCGGATATAGCAAACTTCGGCGGTTTTCAAATCTTTATTCGTACCCGCACCGGAGCTTCCGCACAGGGCTAGAGTGAACGTAGCCGGTCCCGGCAAAGACCGGAGCGGAAACCGCCTCCGAGGCCGATGTTGCGGCGGTTGATGACAAAGCATAAAAATCGCCCCCGGCCGGCCGGGAGCGACTTTTATTGTCGTAAATTCGGAGCTTAAGACGTGAACCCTTAGCTGCTGCTGCCAACGCCGAGTGTACGGCGATTAACGATGAAGCGAATCCAGATCGTTAGTAGAAATTCTGCGCCACCCGTAACGATCAGTACCGCCAAGGTATTCAGTTGATAATTTGAAAGCGGCAACTTCGCAGGAACGAGAATGGTCAACGCCACCATAACCATACCGACGACCAGCGGGACAATTGCTATTACGGAGTCGAGCACGCCCAGAGCCCGCACTTGGTTTGCGGACATTAGCAGGAACGCCATCTGGACGATAAGGTACACAAGCCCAAACCAAACGGGGATGATCCAGTAGATCGGCCTTTCCGGCTCGCAACTTGGGCAATATCCAATATAGATCCATGCACCAACTGCCGCGATAAGTGCCAATATGATGCTGAACCATTCTTCGGGATGGGTGCTACTTTTTTGACCTTGATCTTGACCGGCTAGTGTATTTGTCATAACTTTGCCCTTTCTACTTCTTTTTCAACGATGAACCAAACTTATACCGAAGGTACATGGGGCGTTAGCCGCGCGGCCCCACCGTGACGCTAGCAGAGCTCGCGCGGCGTGGAAACTCCCGCCGCGCGGCGGCGATGCATGGCGGGACACTTTCCCGGTTCGTTAAATCCCCGAATCAACGGCGTTGCCGCGAGCGGGGCTATCCTTTCGGCGAGGAGCCGCGCGCCGCAGCAATCGCCCGATCGATCATGGCGCGTGCATCCGCCTCGTCTCCCCAATGGTCGATCTTCACCCACTTGCCCGCTTCGAGGTCCTTGTAGTGCTCGTAAAAATGCGCGATCCGTTCCAGAAGCATCTCAGGCAAATCGGTATAGTTCTTGATCTTCCGGTAAAGGGGCGAAACCTTGTCCGAGGGAACCGCGACGATTTTCTCGTCGCCGCCGGCCTCGTCACGCATGTACAAAACGCCCACCGGCCTGCAATTGCACACCGCCCCCGGAACGATGGGGCGCGAATTGGCGATCAGCACGTCGATGGGATCGCCATCGTCGGACAGCGTGTGCGGGATGAAGCCGTAATTGCCGGGGTAATGCATCGCCGTGTACAGCATGCGGTCAACGAACATCGTTCCCGACGCCTTGTCGAGCTCGTATTTGATAGGTTCTCCGCCGATGGGGACTTCGACGATGACGTTGAAATCGAAGGGCGGATTCGTTCCGATGGGGATAGCGTCTATGCGCATGATGCCGTTCCTGTTGAATTCTTCAATTGCTAGCTTAGCCAGCCACGATTTTCCATCCTTTTGCAGCGAACCGTGCAAAGATTGCGCTTGCGCGATGGAGTAGCATTGTTAATGAAGCGCGTGTTGGCGAAATGATTCGGATCAACAACTATGGACCGGGCGATGGCCGTTTTTTCTCGTCTCTTATTTGCCGCTGCCTTGAGCTCCGGGCTTACGGGCTTGTGCTTGGCGGCTGGTACGAAAGACATCAAGGAGTTTGTTAAGCAGGCATTTCACGAACAAATCAAGGCTATCAAGACCGGGATTTATTGCCGGGCGCTTTCTTGCGATTTCGAGGTTGAAACCTTTTTCGCGACCGAGACAGACCCAAAAACGTACGCGCTTGCGACCACAGGCTGGCTTGAGGGCACGATTCCGGGGCTTCATGGCTCCGCGCGCCGATCCATGGGGCTGACAGGATTTTACACGCGGGGAACCTGCATCGTAAAAGACCTCAAGCCGATCTTCGATACCATAACCAACAACGATGGCTGGGGCGCCTCGAAGATCGAGGCGGTTTTCAAGCGTATTCAAATCCCGGCGACCGTCGTGCTGACGCCGGAGGCCTGTCAAAAAGTCGATGCCGTCATTTTCGAGGCGTCTTGAAGAAGCGGCGCCATTGAGCCTGGAAGCTGCGCCGTTAAGCGCTGAGCTTCTCCATGACCTTGTCGCTCATTTCGAAATTGGCGTAGACCGCCTGAACGTCGTCGGAATCTTCCAGCGCGTCGATCAGCTTCAAGAGCTTCTCGCCCTTCTCCTCATCGACATCGACGGTGTTCTGCGGCTGCCAGACTATGGAGGCGGATTTCGCCGGCCCGAACTTGGCCTCGAGCGCCGCGGCGACCTCATGATACGCTTCCACGCTTGCGGTGAGCCAATGCGCGTCCTTATCGGTCTCGCAATCCTCGGCGCCTGCCTCGATGGCGGCTTCCAGCATCGCCTCTGCGCTTGCCGCTGACAGCGGATATTCGATCTCACCCACGCGGCTGAAGCTGAAAGAGACCGCGCCCGTTTCACCAAGATTTCCGCCGTGCTTCGTGAAGATGGAGCGCACCTCGCTTGCCGTCCTGTTGCGGTTGTCGGTCAAGGCCTCCACGATCACCCCGACTCCGCCGGGGCCGAAGCCCTCGTAGCGCAATTCGGCATATTCGGCGCCGCCTGCCTCTTGGCTCTTCTTAATGGCGCGTTCGATGTTGTCTTTCGGCATGTTCTGCGCGCGCGCGGCAAGCACGGCGGAGCGGAGCCTCGGGTTGAACGCAGGATCGGGCAAGCCAATTTTGGCGGCGGCGGTGATTTCGCGCGCCAGCTTTGAGAACATTTTCGAGCGCTTCTTATCCTGCGCGCCCTTGCGGTACATGATGTTTTTAAATTGCGAATGCCCTGCCATGGGATGCCTTTTGCGTCGCTTGATCGTGTGAAATTTGGGTCAGCGCGGCCCGGGACGGTGCGCGAGGCCGCCAGCGCGGTCTCAAGGTTGTGCATGACCTCGGAAAACTTTGCAAGCGAGTGCTCGGCGCACCCGATATATCCGGGCCGCATCCGCACTGTTGTGCCCCAATGATGCATCGCCCGCCGCTCAAAGCGTGTATCCCAGGCCGGTTAAGCAATTTGTAAATAAAAAATGTAAGCATTCCAGCTGCGGCATTTACTCAACCACAAGGTGTAAGAGAGGGCCTGTCTTATGAGTAGCAAAATCCAAGCATTAGTTAAGGTTAATGAAGATGCAATCGTCTTCAACGATGTTGATTTCCTTAACGGAGAAGCCGAATGTGAGCCAACGCTTCTATCCGCGCTCAGTGCGAACATTCAAGAAAGCCTCGACGAAATCGATATTTTGCGAGGTACCGCTCAATATTGGGAAAGCCGGCGCGAGGCCACCGATCCGCAAGAGAGGGGCATGCTAGCGGAGGCTTTCCGCATCATGCATGGCGAATTGCTCGGGCTGACGGCGCGAATGAAGGAGTTGCTCGACCGGGTTGAGCTGGCGCCAGGGGCCTGACACCGAAGCGCGGAAATAGCTTCAAGACCCCCTCACCCCAGCCCTCTCCCGCGGAGGGAGAGGGGGGAGAGGTGTGCCCGTTGCAACGGCGTGCGTACCCTCTCCCCTTGCGGGAGAGGGTGGCCGCGAAGCGGCCGGGTGAGGGGGGCTTTCCGGCGAGAGCGATATAGCTTTCGAGGGGGGCCGGGCGCTTTGCCCCCTTCCTGTTGCGGTTAAGCAGCGCTAGCGACGCTTCCCGCGGCGGCAAGCCCGCGCTCGATGTCGGCGATAATGTCGTCGATGTGCTCAAGCCCGACAGAGAGCCTGACATAGCCCTCCGAGACGCCCGTTGCATCCTGCTCGGCGCGGCCGAGTTGCGAATGCGTGGTCGTTGCCGGATGAATGGCGAGGCTTCGCGCGTCGCCGATATTGGCGACATGGTAGAAGAGCTGCAACGCGTCGATAAAGCGCCGGCCGGCATCCTTGCCCGCCGCCAGCTCGAAGCCCACGAGGCCGCCATAGCCCCCCTTCAGATATTTCTCCGCCCGTTCGCGGAAAACGCCCGTCTGAACCGAAGGGTGAATGACCCGCGATACTTCCGGGCGCTTGCCGAGATAGTTCGCAACGGCAAGCGCGTTCTTAGAATGACGCTCGATGCGCAAGGGCAGCGTCTCGATGCCTTGGAGGGTCAAGAAGGCATTGAATGGGGAAAGCGCCGAGCCAAGGTCGCGCAAGAGTGTCACGCGCGCTTTGATGATATAGGCAATCGGACCCAGCGGCTTGACGGCCTCGGTCCACACCGCGCCGTGATAGCTCGGATCGGGAGTATTGAGCGCCGGCTGACGCTCGGGGAAGGCGCCCCAATCGAAATTGCCGCCATCGACGAGGAGGCCGCCAATGGAGGTCCCATGGCCTCCGAGATATTTGGTCGTCGAATAAACGATGACCGCCGCACCATGGTCGAAGGGGCGCGTCAGCAGCGGCGCTGATGTGTTATCCACAATGAGCGGAATGCCTAGCGGCCGGCCGATTGCGGCAACCTCCGCGATGGGGAAAACTGTCAGCTTCGGATTAGGCAGCGTTTCGGCATAATAGGCGCGCGTGCGTGTGTCGGTGGCTCGGCGGAAATTCTCCGGGTCCGCAGGATCGACGAAGCGCACCTCAATGCCTTGATCCTTCAGCGTGTTCGCAAACAGGTTCCAGGTGCCGCCGTAAAGGTCGGTGGAGCTGACGACATTGTCGCCGGCACGCGCAAGATTCTGGATCGCAAAGGCCGAGGCCGACTGCCCGGATGCGAGCGCAAGCGCGGCAACGCCGCCTTCGATTGCGGCGATGCGCTTTTCCAGAACGTCGTTGGTCGGGTTCATGATGCGCGTGTAAATATTTCCAAGCTCCTTCAACGCGAACAGGTTGGAGGCATGCTCGGTGTCGCGGAATTGATAGGACGTCGTTTGATAAATCGGCACGGCGACCGAGTTCGTCGTTGGGTCGGCGCGCCAGCCTGCATGAAGGGCGAGCGTCTCAGGATGACGGCTAGGCGATGACATATCCTTCTCCTCTGCAATGATTTCCCGTGATAGTTGCTGGGCTGGATGGACCTGACTTTCCCGCGCTTCGAGCGCGGGCGCTCGCGGGCGAATTGGCCAAAAACGCATAGGCTAGACCTTTGAAGCTGTGCGGTTGATCGAACCGGAGGCCGTCCGCGAAAGAGACAGATCGCGAAGACTGTAAGTCATGGCAAAATCTCACACACGCCTCTTTTGAATTTGCCGCCCTCAGGCCCATCGACTTAATCAGAAGACGAAAACATTTTCCATGGGGCGACTCCTTATCGCAGCAAATAAGCAATATTTTTCCGTATGGGAGAACTTACCGAACTAACATACCAAGCTTCCTCTGGCCCCGCATGTAAGATGCCTTCCTGTCACGGTCCCTTGCGCAAAGGCAATTCACGCGGCTTTAACCGATAGCCCGTTTCCGAGGGAAGCGAGCGGCTTTTGAGCCGGCCGCCGGGCGTTCGCGGCGGGCTAAACTGTCTTGGGAGCGCAGCCTAATGCCCCCCGCCGCGGCCTCCGCCCATATTGGGGCGGCGCCTGAGGGGCGCGAGCAGCGCTATAAGAAGAAACAGAACGGTGAGCGCCGTGAATACGTCGGCGATGGCCAGACGGGCATTCATCTGCGCATGATGCTTGGCGATTGCGAGGCGCCAGCGCGCGAGGAAATCGACCGCAATCTCGATAGCGCGGTGAGAGTGTTCCTAGCCGCTTACGGCGCCGCTTCAGGGAAGCTGAGCCGCTCGCCAGCCGCGAGCTAAGCACTGGAACACCGCTTTTGCTTGCACTAACATCGCTTCTGGGGCTCGAATGCTGCAGCGTTCAAGCCCGGCACAATCCATCTGCGATTCCGGAGCAAACGCATGAGTGATGAAACAGCCAAGGACGCGCGATGGCCGTTTGTGGTTTTGTATTGCATGATGTGGGCCGGCATGATCGGCACAAGCCTCAATACCGATCCCATCAAATTCGATCTCAGCTTCGCGGTTGTCTTCGGCCTCATTGCTGTGCTCGGCATCGTCGTCTTCATCGCGGCCAGCAGATATTTTAGCCGCTCACCATTCGCTTTCGGTCATTCGACAATTTCCGGCAATCTCGCTTGGCATATTTTTCTTCTAACCGGCATCGTCTTCATAAGCTTTCTGTTCTTCGCCGCCGCCGTGCAAATCATGATCCTGAAATTCGGCGCCCCGGTTTTTCAAAGCGGATGCGAAAAGATTAGCCAGCGGGACGTCTCTCTTTTTGTATGGGAGGCGATGGCCAAAGGTGCACTGAAGTTTGTTGCCAAATACGTGCCTTTACCAGCCGGGAGTTGTGCGCCGGACATGAACGCCCGCGTGACCGGGGTCAGCGCGCTGATCATCCGTTGGTTCACCGCGCTCGTGCTCGTCTGGTACGTCATTAGTCTTGGCAAGGCGTGGTATTTGCGCGCGCGCCATCCAGGCGGGGCAAGCTCTTAACCGCTCCGCGGGCTCTGCCTGCCAGCTCACCGTATATTCTGGCCTTGCCTTGGTTAGGTGCCTCGCACCTGGAGCGGGCAGCCTATTTGACGCGCAGCTGAGCGAGCCGGCCGGAATTCCGCTCGCCTCGGCCCAGCCCCGGCGCTCGCACAATAAGAACCTTCGTTTAGCTTCGGTTAAGCTGTCCTCCTGAAGTTGACTTCAGTTTTTCCTGCACTGAACGGGGGAAGAACCAGCGGCAATCGCCTAGTAACTGCCGGGCTTCCGGTTGCGTGTATTAACATTAGGGTTCGAAAGGTCTGCCGCCTTCAGATACGCGGGGTTGCGGTCCTTGCAAAGGAGTGGCAGAACCTCAAGAACCACGCTTGGGGTCAGGGAGGATATATGACAAGCTTTATGCTGGACATGATGGTCATGATGATGCCGTGGATGAAGCCGCTCTTGTATATCGGGCTCCTGGCAGTAGTGGCCGGACTTGTTCTAGCGGTTGCGAAGCCGATGATAGCCAGCGAGCCGAGACTTAAGGGCCTTTTGTGGAGCGGGCGGATCGCGGTTGCGATGGGGCTGTTCTTCTTCGCTTGCGAGGGCATGGGCGCCATCTTAGGCGCTGCACCGCAGTTCAACCTCGGCGATGCCAGCAAGTTCGAGTTCCGGATGGTTCCGTTCTGGCAGGCGGGCGCACTACTGCTGTTGTGCGGGCTCCTTATCGGCAATATTCTGGCTCACGCTAGAAAGAGCGCTGCCGGAGTTTAAGGTTTCCTAGTCTTCGTATACTGTATAGCAGCCCTTTTTGGCTTTGCCGGGGCGCCGCCGGCCGGCACAAAGAAGCGTGGGCTTGGCCGCATATAAGCAGTTGGTTCAGTTTGCCGCAGCCAAAACTTTCAACAATTGCCTTGACATAACATTCTTTATCATATTCGAATATGAGCATAACTGGTCGTTGCCAGGCACCTTGCTCAGGCTCAGTATTGTGGTGCCGGGGGAATGGACGATGCGGACCGGGCGGATGATGGCTGAACAATTAACTAACTTAGCGATCGGGGCTTTTAGCTGCGCTCTTTTCGGGAGAGAGTGTGTGCGCCTAGCGGCCACGAGCGTATGGCGTGTGCAAAGACAAGAAAGAGCCTAGGAAGGCCGGCGTGGGCGCGGCCGCGCATGAGGGAACGTGTGAGATGAGTTCGAGTAGAGCGTGCGCATGGCTGGCAGCGGTGTGGCTTGGGGTTACGGGTGCGGGCGTGGGCGCGGCGCATGCCGCGGATTTCGTGCTTGCCCCGGTAACGATCGAGCAAAGCGGATCGACATCGACCGTATCGGGAACGGTGGTGCCGTATAAGGAGGTCGTGCTGTCGGCCCAAATCCCGGGCGAAGTAACTTTCCTTGCCGGCCGGGAAGGCGAGTCCTTTCAGACCGGCCAACCGCTGGTCGCGATCGACGACACCGCAATCAGAGCGAAGCGCGAAGCTGCCGTGGCGGCGGCAATGTCGGCCGAAGCGGTGCTGCGCGATGCCAATGTTCAGTATTCGCGCGAAATGTGGGCGCCGCGCACCGGAAAGCCAACCGGCATGGGCATGCCGAGTATGGTGGATTCGTTCATGAGCCCTTTTTCCGGGCAGTATGCGGGCCCAAGCAACCCGTGGGTTGAGCGCAGCGCGGATCTCTACACTCGCGCCCGCGGAATCGACGAGGCGAGGAGCCAATTGTTGGCCGCACGCGCGCAAATCCAGGAGATCGACACTAAGATCCGCGATGCACAGCTCATGGCGCCTTTCGACGGCGTTATAGCACAGCGTCTTGTCGAGATCGGCACCCAAGTACAGCCAGGCCAGCCGCTAATGAAATTCGCCTATGTTGGCTTTCTGCGCATTCAGTCCGAAGTGCCGGTGCGGCTCGTTTCCTCGCTGTCTCAGGGCATGATCGTGCCCGCGCGCATCGACGTTGGCGGCGGAATCGAGGTCTCGGCGCGTGTCTCTCAAATTTTCCCGGTGGCCGACGAGCAGCGTCACACCATAACGGTCAAGTTCGACCTGCAGAAGGGTGTGCCTGGAGGGCCTGGCATGTACGCCGAGGTTCAACTCCCCGATCCTAGTGCACAGGCGGTCAAGCTTACAAGCGTTCCGGCGGCGGCGGTATTTCAGAAAGGCAGCTTGCCCGCGGTTATAGCGGTCAAAGACGGTAGGACATCTTTGCGGCTTGTCCGCACCGGCGGACCCATCGGTAATGGCCGGGTTGGTGTGCTTTCAGGCCTCGATGACGTCGAACGGGTGGTCGTAGCGAGCCCGAGCACATTGGCGACAATGCCGGTAGGCGTAGCGTTGCCATCGAACTGAGCATTGGAAGCGGGCATGGAGAGTCCGGAGTGGGCAGGATAAGCAGTTGGGCTAGAAAAACATCCGTAGCCAGAATTGTGCCTGCCAATTCCTCCTTAAAGAAAAAGAATAAACAAGGGTGAATGTAGTGCCGGGTTCTGACAATATACCGAACGGAGCAAAGGCGAACGGGAACGGAGAAGGGCTCGGCCTCGCGGGTGGGATGACCAAGGCGTTCATCCATTCGCCGCTAACGCTGCTGTTCCTGATTGCGTGCCTCGTTCTCGGCGTCATCGGCTTCATGTTCACACCACGTCAGGAAGATCCGCAGATCGACGTGCCGATGGTGGATGTGTTCTTCCAGTTTCCCGGTGCCTCCGCGGATCAGGTGGCTTCGCTTGCCACCGATCCGCTGGAGCGCATGATGAGCGAAATCGGCGGCGTCAAGCATGTCTACTCGGCTTCCCAGCGCGGAGGCGGCATGGTGACAGTGGAGTTCGACGTCGGCCAGAAGATGGAGCCCTCGCTCGTCCGCCTCTACGACAAGCTTTCCTCCAACATGGACAAGATACCCCCCGGCGTGTCGCAGCCGCTCGTCAAGCCGAAGGCCGTCGACGACGTGCCGGTGGTCACCTTGACGCTTTGGTCGGACAGCGTTGACGACGCGAGTTTGCGCCTCGTCGCGCTTGAGGCCATGCAGCACCTGAAAGAAGTGCGCGGCACGAGTCAGAGCTTTATCGTTGGGGGCCGGCAAGAGGAGCTCCGTGTCGAGGTGTTGCCCGAGCGCCTCAGGGGCTTCGGCATCGGTCTCGATCAACTCGCGGGTGCCATTCGCGCCGCAAACGAGCGCCGCGACATCGGCAATGTCGAGAGCGCGGGCCGTGAATTGAAGGTTTACACGGGCAGCTTCCTGCACCACGCGCAGGATGTGGAGCGCATTGTCGTCGGCGTCCGCAACAATGCTCCCGTCTACGTCCGCGACGTTGCGCGGGTGATCGAAGGGCCGGGCGAAGCGTCAAGCGTCGTGCAATATTTCACGGGGCCAGCCGCCGCACAGGCCGCCCACGGCGAGAAAGTCGTAAAGGCAGAAGGCGCCGCTGCGGTAACCATCGCTATTGCCAAAAAGAGCGGAACCAACGGCGTCACCGTCGCCCAGGATATACTGGACAAGGTGAATAGCCTCAAAGGCCGCGTCATTCCAGACAACGTCAACGTTGCGGTGACGCGCAATTACGGCAAAACCGCTAACGACAAGGTCAACGAGCTGTTTTTCAAGCTCACCGTGGCAACTGTCGCAGTGTCGGGCTTGATCTACCTGTTTCTAGGGCTCAGGCCGATGATCGTCGTCGGCATCATAATCCCTGTCGTCATCCTGCTGACTGTGTTCGGCGCGCTGCTAACCGGATATACCATCGACCGCGTCAGTCTCTTCGCTCTTATATTCTCCATCGGTATTCTGGTCGACGACGCGACGGTCGTAATCGAGAACATCTACCGGCGTTGGCTGATGCACGGCCGTATCGATACCCGCACCACGATCGATGCCGTGCGCGAGGTGGGTAACCCGACGATCCTGGCCACTTTCACAGTCATCGCCGCGCTGCTCCCGATGGGCTTCGTCTCAGGCATGATGGGTCCCTACATGCGCCCGATCCCTGTGTTGGGCTCGGTGGCCATGCTGCTCTCGCTGTTCGCGGCCTTCATGTTCACGCCATGGCTTGCCATGCGCATCCGCCCGAGCATGAAGAACCTTGAGGAGATGGAAAAACGCGAGCATCGCCTCGTAGACCGCCTCGACCGCTTCTACCGGGGCCTGCTCGGTCCGCTGATCGACGAGCCGTGGAAGGCGAAAGTGTTCCGCCTGAGCATTTGGGCTGCGTTCTTGGCGTGCTGCGCGCTGTTCTACACGGAGAACGTGTCCGTCAAAATGCTGCCGATGGACAACAAGCCTGAGTTCAACATCGTCGTTAACATGCCGGACGGAACGGCCCTTCCTGAAACCGCCAACGCGATCCAGCAGCTTGTGGCAAAGACCAAGGAGATTCCGGAGGTCGCCGCGTTGCAGACTTACGCCGGGACCGCCTCGCCGTACAACTTTAACGGTCTCGTCCGGCATTACTATCTGCGCGACAAGCCCTGGCAGGGCGACATCCAAGTGCAGCTCCTGGACAAGTCCGAGCGAAAACGCTCGAGCCATGCGATCGCGATCGCCGCACGCGCACTTCTCACACCCGTGGCCCGCTCGCTCGGCGCAAGGATCGCCGTGATCGAGATGCCGCCTGGACCGCCGGTTCTACAGACGGTGGTGGCAGAGGTCTACGGTCCCGACGCGGTAACGCGCCGGCAGGTGGCTCGCGACCTGACTCACATTTTCGAAAAGGCCAAAAGCATTGGCGACGTCGATAATTACCTGCAGCATCCGCACGACACGCTGGTATTTGCCGCCGACCAATTGAAGGCGGAGCACTACAACGCAACCTTGGGCGACATTTCGCGCCAGCTCGCCTTCGTCATGGGTGGCGCGCGCCTGGGCGATGCCAAGCTCGGCTATGAGCTCGAGCCGCGTCCGCTCGTTCTGCAGGCACCGCTCGAGATACGCAGCAATTTGGCAAGGCTTGGAGAGGTGCCGGTCAAGACGGGGAGCAATAGCTTCGTGCCGCTTTCAGAACTCGGCTCCTTCGTACGCCAGCCGCAGGACGATTTGGTGTATCATAAGGACTTGCGCGCGATCGAGTACGTCACCGGCGAGGCGGTCGGAGCCCTTGCCGCGCCGGTCTACGCCATGATCGAGGTGGCCCGGCTTCTGCACGATTATAAAACGCCCGACGGCGTCACGATGACGGGCACACTCGTTGGCCCGCCGGCAGAAAGCAACAGCTCCGGATTTGAGTGGACGGGCGAGTGGACGGTCACCTACGAGACCTTCCGCGACATGGGCCTCGCTTTCGTAGCAGCGATCGTGCTGATCTACATGCTGGTCGTCTTGGAGTTCGGAAACTTCCGCCTGCCCGGTATCATCATGGCGCCAATCCCGCTCACGCTGATTGGCATCATTCCGGGCCACTGGATCTTGGGCGCAGAGTTTACTGCGACCTCGATGATCGGCTGGATCGCACTCGCGGGCATTATCGTCCGCAATTCGATCCTGCTCGTCGACTTCTCGAAGCACGCAATCCTCGCCGGTACGCCGATCCGGGAGGCGGTGATCCAATCGTGCCGCGCCAGAACACGGCCGATCGTTATCACCTCGCTCGCCCTCATGGGCGGCTCGGCCTCGATCATCACCGATCCAATCTTCCAGGGTATGGCTATCTCGCTCCTATTTGGAGCGGCCGTTTCCACGGCCTTGACGCTGGTCGTCATCCCGCTCGCCTGCGCACGGGCCCAGGGCGCCTACTCGACAGGTCCTGGAGACTTCGATGAGGCTTTGTCGGCGGTAACTAACGTGGCTGCGCAGCACGCGGTGCGTGGATTGGAACCCGAAACGGCCGCGCCGGCGGCGGCATGCGTATCGCCTAGCGGCAAGAGTACGCTCAAGGAGCGTGCCGCCGAAGCCGCAAACACCGCCCGGCTCGGGGCCGGAAAGCCGCTTTCGTGGGCTGGGGAATCCATCCGGGCCCTCTTCGGCGAAGGCGCAAAGAAGCCGGTTTTGGCGCTGCAAACCCTTGCACTCGCCGCGTGGGGCTTCGTTCTGAGGGGCTGGCGCGAGCTGTTCTCCGCGGCCCAAGGGCCGGCATTAGCGGCTGCCTCGGCGTCGCCAGCGCCTGCAGCTTCCGGCTCCGCTATGATGCGTGTCACCTCGGCTGCGGCGCGCATGCCCGCGCCACAGGCTCCTAAGCCTTCAGCTCCCGTTGCCAGCGGCGATGCCGGGCAGGAGTCCACCGGGGGCCTTCAGAACGTGCCGCCTGCGACGGCAATCGTGCCCGTCGAGGCCGCCGCCGGACCGCACACCGCGGAGGTTCTCGTATCGAGCCCCGCCACGGCTGCGGGCGCGCTCATGGAGGCTACCGCCGGGCCACGCACCGTGGAGCTGCTGCTATCGAGCCCCGCCACGGCTGCCGGCCCTGCTCCTGCGCAGAGCGAGCAAGACACGGCCGCAGCCCGCAGCACCGCTTCGGAGGAGCCCGCCGGGGCTATCGAGCCCGCAATAGCGGCTCTACGCGAAGAACCGGGCACGAGCACCGCCGCCGGGACGCCGGCAGCCGCAGTGCTGGAAGAGCAATCTGCCACCAAGGCAGAAGCAGAGCACGAACATCACGATGCTGCGAGCAAGCAACTGGCGCTAGCTCGCCGGCGGAGGAAAGCATTAGCGAAAAGAGCTGTGAGCCCGGCTCAGCCACGGCGAGCCAAGCCGGCTATTGATCCAAAGGGAGAAGATTGATGTCTATTCGTACTTTGCAGATCGCGCTGTTAGCCGCGGCAGCGACCAGCATCATCGGAGCGGCCGCGGCCCGGGCGGCGGGCGATTCCGTCGAAGCACCCGGCGCGTCGCAAAAATCGCCGGACTTTGCTGTGCGGTCAGATGGCGGGCTTCAATTTGCTCAAGCGGCACCATCTTGGGGCGGCCCGTCCGGCATGTTTCCTCCCCTCGGTTACGACCCAACGGCAGCAACCCAGCCTCCCCGGCCACAGTCCGCCGATGCCCCCGCGGCTACAAACCCGGCCGCTTCGAACGGTAACTGGGCGCCCCCGCCTCCAGGACCATGGGGCGGCTTTGCGGCCGCGCCGCAGCCGGCGCAAGCGTATGGACAACCGCCCGTTACAGGGGAATCTCAAGCTCAGCCTCAGGCGCAGCCCATGGCTCCGCGTCCTCCGGTAAACGCGACGGCGCCTCAGCAGGCCTTCCCGCCTCAGGCGCCAGCGTCAGCGGGCCAGACGGCTGCCGCCGCCCCCGCTCCTCAGGCCCAATATGCTTACCCGCCCTACGGCTACCAGCCGCAGTGGGGACCGAATGCGCAAGCGCCAGCGGCAGGCGAGTCTCAGGCGCAGCCCATGGGCCCGCGTCCTCCGGTAAATGCGGCGGCGCCTCAGCAGGCTTTCCCGCCCCAA
This sequence comes from Rhodomicrobium sp., assembly GCA_052145435.1. Taxonomy (GTDB): domain Bacteria; phylum Pseudomonadota; class Alphaproteobacteria; order Rhizobiales; family Rhodomicrobiaceae; genus Rhodomicrobium. Next base: position 23,419 of record JBKQOR010000227.1, read on the forward strand.
GCGGCAGCGCCAGCAAGTCAGACGGCAGGGTCAGGCGCCCCGCAAACACCCGCGCAAATGCCGCAGGCGCCCCAATATGCTTATCCGCCTTACGGCTATCAGCAGCAATGGGGACCGCAGCCGGCGCAGGCCAATGGGCAACCGCCCGTGTCAGGCGAATCTCAGCCCATGGCTCCGCGTCCTCCTGTCAACGCGGCGTCACCACAGCAACCTTTCCCGCCTCAGGCGCCAGCGCCAGCCGGCCAGACGGCTGCCGCCGCCCCCGCTCCGCAGGCCCCGGCTCAAATGCAGGCGCCGCAATATGCTTATCCGCCGTACGGCTACCAGCCGCAATGGGGACCGCAGGCCGGAGGTGGCCAAGCACAGCCGCCCGTGACAGGCGCGTCTCAGTCCATGGCTCCGCGTCCTCCTCTCAACACGGCAGTGCCTCAGCAACCCTTCCCACCTCAGGCTCCAGCGCCAGCCGGCCAGACGGCAGCGTCCGGCGCGGCTCCGCAGGCACCCGCACAAATGCCAGCGCCCCAATATGCTTACCCGCCCTATGGCTACCAGCCGCAATGGGGACCGCAGGCCGGTGCCGGCCAACAGCCTGCGCAGCCGGTACCCGGCGCGCCGGGCCAAGCGGCGTCAGCGCAAGCTCCCGCTGCCGCGACTACTCAGTCCAGTCCGATGCAGGCACCGCAGCCATACGGACGGGGCACGTGGCCGCCCGCCGGCACTCCGCCTGCTTGGCCGCCTCAAGGAATGCCGGCGGGCGCTGGGCTTGGTGAATGGAAGGCCCAGCCGTCAGCCAGCGCTTCCGAGCCGTCTCAAGGCCGTCCGGCGCCGCTGCAGGCAGCTCCTGCTCCAGGCCAGCCGGTGAATCCGCCCGCAGCCCCGGCGGGCTCCGTCAGGCCCGCCGCGCCGCAAATCGTGCAGGGCCCGCCCATGCCCCCCTATGGCGATGGACGCATGGTTTTGCCGCCGCCGGGCTCGCCCTGGGGCTGGGGCGCCAATCCCGGCAGCCCTTACAGCCAGACTCCGCCTTGGTGGGGTGGTGTTGTACCGGGCGGTAACCCTGCCGGCGGCACTGTAAGGCCTTAACCAGGAATCGATGCCGGCATGCCGAACCGTTCAGAAACGCGCTCTTTGATAGCGATATTGCTCTGCCTGGGGCCGTTGCCGGCCCTGGCGCAGGACAATCCGTGGCGCGTGCCTGGATATCAGGCGGACGGCTGGGCGAACTCCAGCAACGGTCTTCAACGCAACGGCGGAGGATGGCAGTCAAGCCCGTCGCAAAACGGTGGCATGACAGGCGGCTACACGCAGAATGGCGCGGCCGGCAGCCAGTGGAACGGAACGAATGGCGCAGGCAGCTGGCCCGGCCCGGAATCGCAAATGTCTCAGCCGCGCGCGTGGGAAAGCGCCCCGGATGCCCGCGCCCGGGGCGATGCAGGGTCTTTGGCTTCGCTCAATCAGCCGGGGCGTCAGCCGCAGACAGGAAGCTTCAATGCGCCCGCGGCCTCCGGCTGGCGGCAAAACTACAGGGAGTTCGGGACGGGGACGCAAGATTCCAGCAGGTATTCCAATCCTGGCTATAGCGTTCCCTCGACAATGCCGCCCACGTATCTCTACGGGCGTCAGTATGGCGAGTTTCCCCCGCTCGGAGGAGAGCAACACATGCCGAGCGCGGAAGGCCGTCTACCGCAACCTGCACCGCCGCCCGTGCCGCAGGCTGCGCCGCAGCAAGCGTATCCGCCACGGGCACCCGTGCCGCAAGCCTACGGCTACGGGTCTGGCTACGGCTACGGCAATGGAGTTTACCCCGACCCAGCTCTGGGAGGGCCAAGCACGCTTGGGACTCCTTGGAGCGGCTATGGGTCATACGGATCGCCATACGGGATCGGCGTGCCCGGTCCCTATGGCTGGTAGCGGGGATGTGAGATGGAAGCTTCGCGGCACCGCCTTCGGCTGTGGAGCATCCTGGAAACGAGGACGAAGGCGAAATATTAAGTGGAAGGGCCTCTTGGTGAGGTCATTCAAGGGAGTTTAAAATGCGTAAGCTTATCAAAGGAGCGGCAGTTGCGTGCCTTCTTGGGATCAGCGCGGTCGCACTGACGTCCGGCAGCGCTGGCGCCTGGGGCTGGGGTCCATGGGACAACGGCTGGGGAAATAACGGCTGGGGTAACAACGGCTGGGGCAATGGCAACGGCTGGGGCAATGGCACTGGCAGCTTTAACTTCGGCATGAGCGGCAACGGCTGGGGCAATGGCTGGGGTAATAATGGCTGGAACAACGGCTGGGGCGGTCCTGGTTGGGGCGGCTATCCGGGCGGTTGGGGCGGATATCCAGGCGGCTGGGGTGGCAATCCTGGCTGGGGCGGATACGGCCCGGGGTACGGTTACGGCTATCCGGGCGGCGGTTGGGGCGGTTACGCCCCATATGGCTACGCCCCGGTTGCTCCCGCACCGCAGGCCCCTGCTCAAAGCACAACGAAATAGCGAAATTTGGCGCAAGCCAAACCGCCGCAGCCCGCGCCTATCGTTCTTGGGTCAACACCTGACGGTGGCGCGGGAGGTCTGAGGCGCAATGAGAGGGCGCACGGAGTGTGTCCGCAACCAAAGGAGAAGAACTATGCATAAGCTTATCAAGGGCGCGGCACTCGCCGGTCTTCTTATCGGCGCTACAGCGCTCAGCTCCGGCAGCGCCGGCGCTTGGGGCTGGGGTCCGTGGGACAACGGCGGCTGGGGCAACAACGGCAATGGCTGGGGCAATGGCAATGGCAGTGGCTCTGGCAGCATGAACTTCGGCATGAGCGGCAACGGCTGGGGCGGCGGTAACAACGGCTGGAACGGTAATAACGGCTGGAACAACGGCGGCTGGGGCGGTCCTGGCGGTTGGGGTGGCTATCCGGGCGGCGGTTACGGCTATCCGGGCGGCTACGGCCCTGGCTACGGCTATCCGGGCGGCGGTTACGGCCCCGGCTACGGCGCCCCATACGGCGGTGGCTATCCGGGCGGCTACGGCCCTTACGGCTACGCTCCGGCAGCGCCCCAGGCCCCTGTTCAGGCGCCGAAGTAGTCTCTCAGATTGGCGGGAGCCAGATCGCCGGCCCCCGCGCCTATCGTTCTTGGGTCAACGCAGAAGGATAGCGCGGCTGCGGTAAGGTCTCAAGAGCTGGCGCGCAGATATGCGCCGGCTCTTAAGGCTCCAGCTACCAAAATCTCTCTACGCCGGCGGCGGCAGGTGCTGGAACCTTACCCGCGCACCCTTCGCGCCGGCGGCAACGAACGCGGAGTGCAAGCCATGACAAACCACTACCGTAAGGTTGCGTTAGCCTGCGTAATGATCCTTGCCGCGGCCGGAACTGCGCAGGCGCAGTCGGGAGGCCCTTGGATCGGCACCTATAACGCCCCGGATGGCAGCCGGTGCTACGTTGGCACATGGAGCGGGGGCTATAATGGCAGTCTTTCGATGCGCGGCCAGTTTTGCTACCGCGGCGCTTATCCGCCCGCGTTTGGCCCTGGACCGTGGACAGGCGGCTATCCAACATATGGAGCGCGTGGTCCATACGCGCCCCAGTTCTACCAGGGATATGGGCCCCAACCCTTCCGGTATTACCCGTGGCCTTCGCCATGGGGCTTCTAAGTTCGATGCGTCCGCCGGAAATGAGGGCGGGCAGCAAACACGCTGGCTGACTAACCATCCAGCGTACAAACACAGGGGCTTTTGACGGCGGCCGTTTCAGGCCACTGGCGAAGGCGCATGAGTCATAAGGAGAGGTCCATGAAAGCAACTGCTATTGTAGTGGCGTTTCTATCCGTTGCTGGAATTGGCACCGCCTGCGCGGGGCCTCAGTTTACGGCCGACGCAATCGAGACCGAGCCCGGCCACGACATGCGATATGTCCGGATGTTCGTAGGCGATAGGGCATCCCGGCTCGAGTTCCAGGTTGCAGGCCAGCCGGTCGTTGAGATCGTGCGTGCAGCCGAGGGCAAGGTGCTGACGTTGTTTCCGCTGAGCCGGACTTATACCGAGGGACAAGCCTCACCCGGTGCATCGTTCGCAGAGCTCCGGGCGGACGCTCCGTGCCAGCCATCGCCCGGGACCGGGTGCAAGATGGAGGCGGATCGAGGGGCCGCAGGCGAAGCCGACGGTTCGAAGCTCGAGCGCTGGGTCATCTCCCGTAATGGCGAGCCCGCGGAGGTCCGCGTGTGGTGGGATCCTCAGCGAAAGATGGCAGTGCGCCAAGAATTCCCGGACGGCCGCGTGATGCAGGCGACCATGCGCGGCACCACGCCCTTCGAGGGCCGCACAGTGGAGAACTGGGAAATCCTCTACTTGTCGCCCGGTGGCATGTACCGGCGTGGCATATCGATCTACGCGCCCGATCTTGGATTTTCGGTGGCCGAGCAGCAGCCAGGCGGTGTTGCGCGCGAGCTGCGCAACATTCAGCCTGGCGCGCCGGACCCGAAACTGTTTGAAGTCCCTGAAGGCTATCAGAATGTGGCACTGGCGGAGCCCCCGGAGGGCATAAGCGGCGGCGCCCCAGTGCGGCCGGAATTTGGCGCTCCCCCAGCTCCTCAACCGGCGTCCCCTGCCACAACGCAGCCGCATGGGATGGGAAACCAGGGGGCAATGGCGCCGATGCAAATGCCGCAAATGGCGATGCCCATGCAGCAAGGTCAGCCGGCGCAATACACGACGCCTTTCGGGAGCCTGCCGCGTCAGGGGCAACAAATGCAGGCGCCTGCGGCCACGATGATGCCGCAAGCGCCGCAGGGTGCAGCGCAAATAGCTCCGCAACCTGTAGCTCCGCAGTTTCCGATTCCTGCCGCGCAAATGCCGCAGGGTCAGCCAACGATGCCACCCGCCTATCCAAGCAGCGCTTATGGTACTCCATGGGCACCCCAGATCGAAGCTGCAAAGCCCGGCGGCATTACTAACCAAGCCGGCAACGCCGTGCCTTTCAACGCGGCGCCAGGCTTCGCACCCTATCCCGGCGCTCCAGCTAATACGCCGGCCCCGCTCAAACCCTATGCCTGGCAGTTAGGACAAGCCCCGCAGTTTCAACGGCCGGAAAATCAAGCACCGGCAACAGGCTTTGGCAGAAATCCATGAGCAGCGGCACGGGGAAAACAAACGATATTGAAGGACAGGCGGCCCACATGGATGCCGGCATTGCCGCGCCATCTGGCGCGCAGCCCGAGCCTGTCTTATCCGCTGAGGCCGGCGCGGCTCCCGCAGAAAAAATTCAGCCGGCCACTGTGGCAGAGCAAGGCTTACCCAAGCAAAGGCGCGGGCCGGTCACGCGCATTATCCGCTCGGTCATAAGCCACCTCGTTTTCGCAGCGATCGTGACTGCGGCGGTGCTAGGTTACCTCTACCAACGCGACATCTTGGGCCGGCTCGGCGACGAGATTTGCACCGAGGACCGGCTCGGCGGCTACATGACGAAGGCGCTAAGGCCCGTTGCATTGCAGCCGGGCGAGGCGGGAAGCGCGGCGGTTTCCTCTCCCGCTCCCGCTTCTCCTGCCGCGGCAGCGTCTACGGTCCCGGCCGCCCGCGCCGAAGAGTCTCCCGCCGCAGCCTCGCAACCGCCGCTAACGCCAAAGGCAGCCGAGCCCGCAAAATCCGAGCCTGTACCGCAGCAGCACGCGGCGGCCGGGCTTCCTTCAGCGAGCCCAGCTCAGGGAACCGCCACGGAGGCTGAACCCGCCCCGAGCTTAACTTCTGTGCCGGCGGAACCGGCGGCGTCTTTGCCTCTCACCCCGCAGGCACCGGCTGAAAACGCTAAAAGCCGAGCCGCTGCTGCGCCGGCAGCGATCGCCACCCCGGAACCGCGTGAGACAGATGCGATGGTATCGGAATGGCAGGCTGCGCGCCAAGCCTTTGCAGGGCATAAGTCAGACGCCGCGGATCTCTACCGCGCCCTCGTTGCCAAGCATCCCGATAGTGCGGAACTGCGCGGCGAGTTCGGCAACGTGCTCTATGCGGCGGGCCGGACGAAAGAAGCGGCGGAGCAGTATTATGAAGCGGCGTTGCAGCAGCTTAAGGGCCCTCAGCCGGGGCTTGCCGCTTGCCTTGAGACCGTCATAGCAGGCATCGAGCCAGCGCGCGCAGCAATGCTCCGCGAACAAATCGTTCAACCTTGTCCTTATGGCGCGGTAGGCTTGGCGGGAGCGGCGAGCGGCGGCACTCGAGCGGCTAAATGAAAGCCGGGCCGCGGCGCTCGTCAGCGCTGCGACCCGGGCTATGGGAAGGAGGGCAGGAATAGCTTACGCGGTGATATAGCCCTGGTCAGTTTGCAATGAGCGGCATCACTTTGGCGACGATGGCCAAACCGAAGATGCTCATCGATACGAAGAGCTCAAAAAGCAGCTCGTGGCATCGCTCACAAGGCATCTTGTCGCAGAAGCGTGTCATATCACGAATGTTCCTTTCAGTTATTTGCGATAGCACGGGCATTGCAACGGTTGTAGCAAAGCCGTGTGCCGCAAAGGAGCATGTGGCCTGCCCGGGTTCCTACATCCGGCAAAGGCGCTGCGCTGAAACCATTGTGGAATGCCTGCGGCAATTTCCAGCCTAAGGTTGCAGCTTTAACGTGCGAATTAATCCGCACTCAACAAGCTATGTATCGCATGCAGATATTGCAATGCGAGTATTTAACATAGCAGCCATTCAGCACCACCGCAAGCTGTGCCACGGTCCCGGCGCTATCTTGGCGGCGGGTTGTTGCATTCTGAACCCGCTGGCGGCGGCAAAAGAGGGCAGGCCGCAAGTCACGTGCCGCCAATCTTGCCGGTATTCGGCTACCAGGGCATGAAGGTGTTGAACATCGACATCGGCTTGCCGATCGTCCGGTTCATCGTCTGCATGTTCCAGCGCATGGCGTCGGCCTGCGCATTCATGGCGAACATGGACACGTTCATCTGTGTCATCTGCGCAGTCAGAGTATCCAGGTCCTTCATGTATCCCATCTGCTTCGCCATCGTACTCACATCCACGGACATCACTTCCATCCGGGTGCGCATCGTCTCGACGTTGCGGCTCATCTGGTCCAGGCTGGAGGACAATTGCGAAACCGAATCTGCAACTTTGATAATATTAGTCCCAAGCTGCGGCTGGATCTGAAAAGCCAGCTCCCGCACGTCGCGGGTCACCGTGTAGATGAAGACGAAGGCGCCGGCCATCATGGCCATGAGCGCTACGACTGACGGGTAGACGATGATCTCCCAACGGCGGGCGCTGCGCTGGAATGAGCTGCACAAACGCTCCAGCGCCTCGACTGGCACGACCGAGTTCACCGCCTCCACAGCCAATCCACAGGATACGGTAGGCAATCCCTCGCCTCTGGGGCCGCTAATGGCACCTCTGGCAGGCTGAAGCTGGTCGTTGCTCATGGACGTTGCTCTCCTCGTGAGCGTAATTGCGAGCCGCCGCTCAGACCGGTTAACCCCGATCTAAAGCGTGCACCGCGCGCCATTCCACCGGGCGCCGGGATGCCATTCAGAAGGGCTGTTGTTTTTGCCCTAGGGCCTCGGATCGCTTGCGGCACAAACGGCCACATCCGCTGGCCTCTTCCGGCCGGCGGGATAAATGCGGCAGCACCCGGAGGCGCTGCCGCGGTACATTACTTCACGCGGGTGAAAACGCCGCTGGCGCAGACACCGGCTGTGGTGCATCCGTCCATCGACCAGTTGTCGTGATCTTTGAGCACCATCTTAGCCTTGTATATGTCGCCGGAGGCCGGATGCTTGATGTCGCCGACGAAAGCATCGCCTTGCGGCGTGAGCACAGATTGCACCATCTCCATGCCCTTGTTCTTCGGGCCGTCGATCACGATGCAGGACATGCCGTTGGCGCCGCCGGCCTTGCACTCGATGGTGTAGTCGGTCCACTTCCAGGTTCCGACCATGTCTGCCATGCCGGCGGCATTCGCCGCAGCCGCGAGACCGAGTACCGCAACCGAGATTGCGCCTGCACGAAGAAAAATACGCATTTTGTCGACCCTTATTGAGTTGCTACCTCCCACAGGATTTCGACGAGGCGGATATTCTGCCGCTCCCCCGTTTAAATCCCGAGCAAACATGCAAACAAAATAATATTCGAATGTCTGCTAAGTTGAGCATAACAGTTAAGGCTTTGCCGTCAAGCTTCGATGGGCGCAGTCCAATGAGAACTTCACATTATGTCCGGAAGTCCGATGGGGGTTCGCGAGCCGGGCGCGATGGCGGGCGGGGCGGCCTCATAAGACAACACATAATTAATCCTTACTATCGCGATCTGCCGACTCAGTTGCACGTCTGCGGATACTCCGGTTGAGATGTCATCATTGAAGAAAACGCTTTGCGGAAGCCGTAATGCATGCGGGCCGCCAGTCTAACTTGCTGTTATGTCAAAGAAGTTCCCTATAGAAGCGCGGGCGCCGCCCCGTGACAAAGGCCGCAAAGTGCCTGAGGCATGGCTTGCACCGGCAGGGAAGCAACCAGCACGCGCACCCGCCGGATCCGCCGGGGTAGTGGAGGCAGCACGTCAGGAAGGCAATCCGGGCAACGTGGGAGACCCGTTCGGTCAAGGCTCGCAACCTTAACGCCGCAATTGGCGGCGGATCGCGGGGGAGTCGGACAGGTGCATAGTACCGTTGAGACTGATAGTGCCGGTGCCAGCCCTTCATTGTGCGCGGGCGCGAAAACTCATAAAGTAACCGGCTCTTGAGACAGTTGCCATGAAGGAGATTACGTGAACCGGCGTGCTTTCATTTGCGGGTTGTCCGGCCCCGAACTCACCCTTGGCGAAGCGGATTTTCTCGCCGCCGCGCAGCCCGCCGGCATCATTTTGTTCGCGCGCAATGTGGAAAATCCGGAGCAAGTCTGGCGCCTCATCGAAGAGGCCCGCGATTCGGCCGGAAGCCCGGTGCTCGTCCTCGTCGACCAGGAAGGCGGGCGCGTGCAGCGCCTCGCCGGGCCGCATTGGCCGCGCTATCCGGCGGCGCGCGCGTTTGCGCATTTGCGGGCAGCCGATCGCGAGCGCGGCCGGCAAGTGGCGCGGGTTTGCGCGCGGGCTATGGCGCACGACCTGCGTCTGCTCGGCTTCAACACCAGCTGTGCGCCGGTGCTCGACGTGCCCGTAGCAGGCGCCGACAACGTCATCGGCGACAGGGCTTATGGCGAGGATATCGAGACCGTGATCGAGCTTGGCGGCGCCGTGGCCGAGGGGCTCCTGGCCGGCGGCATTCTGCCCGTGATGAAGCATATTCCGGGGCACGGCCGGGCGACGGCCGACAGCCATCTCGCTCTGCCGGTGGTCGATACGCCGCTCGCCGGGCTTGAAGCCGCCGATTTTGCGCCATTCCGTGCGCTAAAACATCTGCCGATGGCGATGACCGCGCATGTCGTATTCACGGCTATCGACGCGCACGCGCCCGTGACGGTCTCCGCCAAGGCCATCGGCGAGGTCATTCGCGGCTTCATCGGCTTCGAAGGCCTGCTCATGTCCGACGATCTCAGCATGCGGGCGCTTTCCGGTACGCTGGAGGAGCGCACCCGCGGCTGCCTCGCGGCGGGGTGCGATCTGGCGCTCCATTGCAACGGCAAGATGCAGGAGATGGCCGCCGTGGCCATGTCTGTGCCCTATCTCGAAGGCACAGGCCTGCGGCGCTTCGAGGCCGCGCTCGCGATGCTCAGGGAGCCGGAACCCTTCGCGCATGAGGAAGCGGAGGAAGCCCGCGCAGAAGCACTAGCCGCGCTCGCATGAATCACTCAAACTGCGCGCGGGTATGTCAAGCCGGTTTGTTGTCATCCCGGAAATGCCGGAGGCATTATCCCGGACCGTTACGAATGCAGTGCTACGTGTTTCACGATCCCGGATACGGCGCAGGGCGCCCTATCCGGGATGACGGCCGCACCGGATTTGGTGTCAATTGGAGAATCGGACGTGAGCCAGGACGGGGACGGCAAAGAGGCGGACATGACGGCCGGCGATTGGGATGCGCCCGAGCGGCTGCAGCCCGGGGACGATGAGGATGCGCTCATTCTTGAGCTTGACGGCTTCGAAGGCCCGCTCGATCTGCTGCTCGTGCTGGCGCGCAGCCAGAAGGTCGATCTGACCAAGCTCTCGATCCTGCGCCTCGCCGAGCAATATCTCGACTATATCGAGGCGGCGCGGACGCTGCGCCTTGAGGTCGCGGCCGATTATCTCGTGATGGCGGCGTGGCTCGCCTATCTCAAATCGAAATTGCTGCTGCCCGAGAAGGAGCAAGTGGACGACGGCCCCACGGGTCAAGAGCTTGCAGCCCAGCTCGCCTTCCGGCTGAAACGCCTCGAAGCCATGCGCGAGGCGCTTGCGCGGATGATGGGCCGCAAGCGGCTAGGCATCGATCTCTTCGCGCGCGGCATGCCGGAGGGCATCCGCATCGTGCGCTCCAGCATCTATCAGGCGAGCATTTTCGATCTCTTGAAGGCCTATGCCGAGCAGCGCCAGCGCAACGCCGTCACCGAGGTGAAATGGGGCGGGCGCGAGGTTTGGTCCATCAAAAAGGCGCGCGAACGGCTGGCGGCGCTACTCGGTGGCGAGCCGGATTGGGCCGCGCTCGACCGTTTTTTGGAGGAATTCAAGCCCCAGCCCTTGCTCGGCAAGACGGTGACCGCGTCGAGTTTCGGCGCCACGCTGGAGCTGGCGCGCGAAGGCTATCTGGAAATCCGGCAAGCCCACGCCTTCGGCCCGCTCTACCTCAGATGGCTGAACCGCAATGCGGAGGAGAGCGCAGCTTAGCACCGGGATCGCCTCGCCCGCATCATTTGAATACGCCGCAGGCCTCGCGCGAGGAGCTATCGTCCTGGCTGGCATGAACCATGATCGAGCGGTTCACGATATCAGCCAACGCCAGCCGCGGCACAACGATCTCCTCGGTTGTGGTGCCGTCCGTATTTACAAGCAAATTCGGCAAATTACCCAAATGGCTCAGTCGCCGCGGCGCATGAAGGTATCGAATAGCTGATCGAATTTAGCCGTCTTTACATCCTGCCTTTGAGCCACGCCCTCGGAAACACTGCAAAATCCCAATAAGACTAGGAGAGAGGATGCCAAGAAACGCCGGGTGAACATGACAGCCCCTTGCAATTAGAAGTTGGCTTTTGCGGGGGAGTTAGCAATGCTGTAGCTGGAGTGTTCCAAGGACGATTAAACCTTTTCTAGATTTTTAACGATCGAAACAGGTCAGCCTCGCCCAAGCTAGGCGGGAGTGACCATCCGAGCGTGCAGAGCGTCTAAATCGTCCAGCCGTGAACACCACGCGGTGGATAAGCAACCCAACTGCTTTTGGCCGCGTGCGGTCCGCATCTCTAGGCTTGGCAAGCCCTCATTGCAGGCTGCGGTTCGACCGCACAATCCAGGCCCTTGCACAACCGCGGCAAATCAGGCGAACTATCCTCTGAGAAAGCTGGGGATAACGGAAGGTTTCCGATGGCAAGCAAGGATGGCAACAAACCGGGCAGCGGAAGCGGCGGCGGGCGCGTGCCCATTTTGCCGCTTCCGCTGCCGTCCAACGTCGCGCGGCTGCCATCGGCCGGCAGTCGCGAGAAGTTGCGCATTTTAGAGGCCTTGCTCTTTGCCGCGGCCGAACCGCTCGATGAGGCGTCGCTCGCGAAACATCTCGGAGCCAGGGACGATGTCCGTCAGCTTCTCGACGAGCTGCAGAGCCTTTATTCGGGCCGGGGCGTCAATCTCGTGCGCGCCGCCGGCAAATGGGCCTTTCGCACGGCGGAGGATCTTTCCTTCCTGCTCGAGCATTATTCGGTGGAGCAGCGGAAGCTCTCCAAGGCAGCGCTGGAAACGCTGGCAATCATCGCCTACCACCAGCCCGTCACGCGCGCGGAGATCGAGGAAATCCGCGGTGTCAGCACATCGAAAGGCTCGCTCGACGTGCTTCTGGAAATCGGCTGGGTTCGCTTGCGCGGACGCAGGCGCGCGCCGGGGCGCCCTGTCACCTACGGCACGACGGAGGCTTTCCTCGAGCATTTCGGCTTCGACTCCGTTCGCGACCTGCCTGGCCTCGCCGAGCTGAAAGGTGCGGGGCTGCTCGACAGCAACCTGCCGCCAGGCTTCAGCGTGCCCGAACCCGACGATAGCGTGACGTTGCGCGAGGACGAGGAGCCGCTGGAGGACGAGCCTTCAGGGGAGCACGCGCCGGAAGAGGACGAGCCGCTCGAGGCCGGAACGCCGGAGGAGGAAGAGGAGCCGGAAACACCGGCGCGGGCTGTTTCGGCCGGCTAGCGTGCATCCGGGCTTGTGTCCCGGTTAACACTCAAATCCTGCCGCAATCCGGCCGGATTGCGCCGTGATACGCTTTGCTAAGCTCTGCGCGCTTGACATGCCGTGTCCTTGCGGCCACGTTCAGAACAGTCGCGATGAAAAGAAATGCCAAGCGCCCCTCAGGGCGCGGCATAGGGAGTGAGCATGGACACGATGCCCCAAAACCTCATGTTCGGAGTTGCATGGAGCCCTTTGCAGCTCATGCTTGTATTACTGGTGGTCGTGCTCTTGTTCGGAAAAGGCAAGGTGTCGGACCTCATGGGAGACGTGGCAAAGGGGATAAAGGCCTTCAAAAAGGGCATGTCGGAGGACGAAACGGCAGCGCCGCCTCCGCAAGCTCCGGCCGCTCCGAAGCCGCTCGATCATGAGCCCGCGCGGACCGAAGCCGGCACGCACACGGAAACCGGAACGAAGGCCTGAAACGCCAGCCGGCCCACCACCATCAAGTTCAATGTGAGGCAGCACTCCAACAATGTTCGATATTGCGTGGTCGGAGCTTCTTTTGATTGCCGTCGTGGCGCTGATATTCATCGGCCCGAAAGAGCTGCCCGCCGTGCTGCAGAGTTTGGGCCGCATGACCGCGAAGCTTCGCCGCTCGGCCGACGATTTCCGCCGCCATTTCGAGGAGTCGATGCGCGAATCCGGCTATGGGGATCTGCATAAGAATCTACAAGATTTCCGGGCGCTGAACCCCGGGACTCAGCTTCGGGAGACCCTCGATCGCGCGATCGGCCAGGATTACAAATCCGTGCCCGTGCCTGCGCGGGAGCCCATCGCCGTCCAGGTGCCCCTGGCAGAGACCGCGTCCGGGGCACAAGTGAACGGCGTGCAAGAGGCCGGCGCCGGCTCTCTCGCAGCCCCGGTCTTCGCAGCCGCAGCGCCGCTCACCGGAAAGCTCCCGGACGGGGCCGTGCCCGCGGAGCCCGTGCCGCTGGAAGCGCAAAAGCCGGTGGACGAGCCCTCAAAAGATCGTGCCGCAACGGCGGCCTGAGCTAAAACACATGGCTGTGGCAAACCCCGACGAGGACATCGAACAGACCAAGGCGCCGCTGCTTGAGCATTTGATCGAGCTCAGGCGGCGGCTCATCTATTGCATCGGCACCGTCCTCGCTTGTTTCGTTTTCTGCTACATCTTCGCGCAGGACATCTTTAACTTCCTGCTCATCCCCTACCAACTGGCAGTGGGCGGCGAGAGCCGCATCGATTTAATCTACACAGCCCCGCAGGAATTCTTCTTCACTCAGCTGCGGGTCGCCTTTTTCGGAGCGATTGTGCTTTCGTTCCCGATGCTGGCGGCGCAGCTTTACATGTTCGTTGCCCCTGGCCTCTACAAGAACGAGCGCCGGGCGTTTTTGCCCTTTCTGGTCGCCACGCCCATCCTCTTCCTGACCGGCGGCGCACTTGTTTTCTTCGTCGTGATGCCGCTTGCCATGCGCTTCTTTCTGTCCATGCAGCAGGTGGGAACGGGCCCCGTTCAGATTCAGCTCACCGCCAAGGTCAGCGAATATCTGCACCTCATCACGACGCTGATCCTGGCCGTCGGCCTTTGCTTTCAATTACCGGTGCTGCTCACCCTTTTGGCGCGTGTGGGCATGGTCTCCTCGCAATGGCTCCGCCAGCAATGGCGCTATGCCGTCGTCATCATTTTCGCGGTCGCTGCCGTGCTCGCGCCGCCAGACGTTGTGAGCCAGATCGGCCTCGCCATTCCGACTCTGCTGCTTTACGAGCTCTCCATTCTCGCGGTGAAGATGGTCGAGCGGCAGCGCGCGGCTGGACAGAAAGCCCAAGGCGGGGGCGCGGGCGGCGAGTAGCGGGCGGAAGCCCCTGCGGCCGCCAATGCCCGAAATGCGATACGCGCTACCTGCCTAAGAGTGCCGTACAAGACCATGGTTGCTTCGCCCGCTTCGATGGCTTTTCCTTGAACCGCGATGATAGGGAAAAGCGCCTTGCTAAAGTTTTAATCGAGATAACGCACAGATATCGCACG
>JBKQOR010000228.1:0-12944 GCA_052145435.1 Rhodomicrobium sp.
ATCATCGATCACCCGCGGCTGCGCCTCATCTCGATTATGGACCACACGCCGGGGCAGCGGCAGTTCGTCGACTCGCGGAAATATGCCGAATATTATCAAGGCAAGTTCAAAATGACGGACGAGGAGCTTGCCGGGTTCATGGAAACGCGCAGGCGCGACTCGGAGGCTTTCGGTGCGGCCAACCGGCGTTACGTCGTAGAGGCCGCCCGGACGCGCAACATCGCGCTCGCAAGCCATGACGATGCGACACTTGCCCATGTCGGGGAGGCTATTGCCGACGGCGTTTCCGTTGCGGAGTTTCCGACGACGGCCGAAGCCGCGCGCGCCTCTCATGCAGCGGGCATGAAGGTGCTCATGGGCGGCCCCAACATTGTGCGGGGCATGTCCCACTCCGGAAATGTTCCGGCCGTGGAGCTGGCGCGGCTAGGCCTGCTCGATATCGTTTCGAGCGACTATGTGCCAAGCTCGCTGCTTTGGGGCGCGCTGAAGCTTCACACAGAGGCGGAGCTGCCGCTGCACGCCGCCATCGCCGCGGTAACGCTGACGCCTGCGCGCGCCGCGGGCTTTGAAGATCGCGGCGAGATCAAACAGGGGCTCCGGGCCGACCTCATTCGCGTGAAACCTATGGACGGCGCGCCGCTTGTACGCGATGTTTGGTGCAAAGGCGAACGGGTCGCTTAGGGCCGGGCAAGCGTGACCTAACCGGCAACTGTGCGAGGATCGCGAGTTGGGAGACGGGGTCGAAAAAAAGGCTTTCTCATACTCGTCGCCGGTCCCTCCGGCTCCGGTAAGGACACGCTCATTTCGGCCGCGCGCCTGGCTCTTGCGGATAATCCCGCCTTCGTTTTTCCGTCGCGGCTGATTACGCGCGCTGGCAAAACCGGCGAGGACCATATTTACATGCCGGTTCGGGACTTCGAGCAGGCGCGCCGGCAGAAGCTATTTTTCCTAGATTGGGATGCGCACGGGTTCAGCTACGGCATTCCCGCAAGCGTTCAAGCCGGCCTCGCGGCCGGCCGCACAGCGGTTGTCAACGTGTCGCGCCGGTTAATCCCGGCGGCCCGCGGCCTTTGGCGGCCCACACATGCCGTCATAATCTCGGCCAAGCCGCGGCGCTGCGCGAGCGGCTGCTTATACGGGGCTGGGAGACGAAAGCTAAAATCGAAACGCGGGTGGGCCGGGCCAACGGCGAAATTTGCGCGATCGAGGGGCCGGTTCATTTCCTCGACAACTCGGGGCGCGTTCACGATGCAATCGAGCAATTTCTCGTGCTTCTGCTGCGGCTAAGCGAATCGGTGCCGGCTCAGAACCTCGAAGACCCCGCCGTCATCCGGCTCGCCCAAGAACGACAGCCTGCCGATCTTGACTGGCCCGGCCATGAACGGCGCAAGGTGAGGCTCTAAAGCCGCGGCGACCTCGTTCAACTCCGCCGGAGCCAGCGGCCCGGCAAGCGAAACGTGAAATTGAAACGTGCTTAGCACATAAGGGTAGCCGAACGTTTCAAGGAATTCCTGCTCTTTCTGGGAGAGCCCGGCGTTTGCGCGCCTGTCGCGGTCGCTCTCATCGAGCGGTGCGCGGAAGACGTCGAAATGCGTCACGCATTCCCCGGCAAGCCAGTCGATATCCGCCGTTCGCCCACTCAGCACGAGGCCCAGATATCCTTGAAATGTTGCAGGCACGAACGTGCCGCCGGACGGCCCGCGCCGTGCGGCGCAGAACGCGTTGAGCGCTCTCTGCAAGTCTTCCGCGCGCGCACCTTCGCGCAGGCGGAAGGGCGCCTTCAGAGTAGCGTGCAGGCCATAACGGCTCGGGTTTCTCACCGCGCGGCGAGCGAGATCCGGGTCAAGGCCGAAGCTTTCCGCAGCCTGTGCGAACCACTGCCGCCCGAACGCCTCGAGATCGCTGCCGGGCTCAGGCGTCCAGTAAATCGCGTAGCGTTGAAAACTTGGACGGGCGCCTGCATCCATCGTCAGGCGTGACCGTCTCCGCCTTCAGCCTTCGCTTGCGAAGGAAACTGCGGCTCGTTAAAGGCGTGCTCATCCTCGGTCCAGCGCAGGCTCCCGTCATAGCGGGTGCCCATCTCGATGCCGATACCTTGATGGAAAATATCGCCCTCGACCTTGGCCGAGGCTTGCAGCATCACGCGGCGGCCGCGGATGGTCCCCTTGACCTGCCCCTGCACCGTGACTTCCTGATTAGCGACGATGCCGCCGTTAATACGGCCGTTCGCGGTAACGATGAGGGAAGTGCAATAGATATTTCCCTCGATAGTTCCGTCGAGCGTCACGCTGCCCTTCGATGAGACGTTGCCTATGATAGTGAGATCGCTGCTGATGTTGGAATCGCCCGTCGAGTGCACGTTCCGGCTGGCGGAAACGGGCGAGTGAGCGAGAGGAAACGGTGTCGCCATGGGCTGACCTTTAAGCAATTACCATACGGTGTTGATCCAGTCCGGAGTGACGGCCGTGCGCCAGCACACCACGTTTTCTATAAGCGGGTATTCCGGGCTTTTGCATGGCAAAGCTTCGTGCGCGCGAGATTTCCGCGGCCGCGCTCAGCGCCTTCCTCCAAGCGCAACGTCGATCTCGCGGCCGCGGCCGCCATCGAGAAAGAAGCTTTTAATCTCCGGCCGCCGCTCGAGTTGATAACGGTAGATAGCGCCCACTGCTGTGGTGAACTCGCCGCGCCTGCCCAGCTGCTCCTCGCCAAGAGCGAGAATTCGTAAGTTTGGCCAAGCCTTATCGCGGATGTGTAGAATTTGAGCGAGAACACCGGCCGCGCTCAACTCCGGCTGCGCCTGCGCAAGCAAAAGCGTCATAGAGGCGGTCGAGCGTGAAATTCCCGCGTGGCAATGAACCAGGAGATGCCGGATATTTTCTGGTTCGCGAAGGATAGCGCCGCCGAACTCCAGGATTTTGGCGATATGTTCAGGCTGCGGCGCCAGGAAACCCGCGGTTTCCTCGATAATGTCGTGAAACTTCAGCTCAAGCCTCGCATGCTCGCCGTAGGCGCCGAAGGCCTCCGGCTCGGCCGTATCCGGATCGAGGATCGAGAGCACGTGGCTCACCTGCCTGTCCGCGTGACCGGCAAGCTCTTCCAGTCCGCAAACGGTGATCATGAATGGAGCATCGGCTGGCGGCATTCTCAATCCTCGCGCAATTGAACGGATTTGCGGTTTGCGCCGCTCTTATATCCCAATTCGGCCTTTGCGGGACTGTCTGCAAGACACGGCGGAGCGGAAATACGAAGCCGGAAGGCTCTTATATAAGGGGACTTGTGCTGTTCCGACCCTACACTCGCGGCAAGCTATATGTAGGCGCGCAGAAAGCTGGCGATTTCGCGGATCGCTTCATTCGCAGAGGTCAGAACGCCGCCATATTCGATAAACCCGTGAATTTGGCCGGGAAAGTTGCGATGAACCGTAGGCACGCCCGACGCCGCGAGCCTCTCCGCATAAGCCTTGCCCTCGTCGCGAAGCGGATCGTATTGGGCGGTCAGAACGAGGGCCGGCGGCAGACCCTCCAGGCTTTCCGCATAAAGCGGGGACAGCCGCCAATCGCGCCTATCGATCTGTAGCCCGCGCGGCAGGTATTTCGACGAGAACCACTTCAAAGCGTCGCTGGTGAGTGGCGGCACTTCCAGGTTTTGTATGCGCGACGGCCATAGGCGCACGTCCGGTGTGCTATCGGTGCTCGGATAGATGAGCACTTGCGCTTTGAGCCTAAGGCCCTTGCTTCGCGCATCGATGCAAGCCGCGGCACTCATACTGCCGCCGGCACTGTCGCCGCCGATGGCGAGGCGCTCTGCATCGATGCCGAGCGCTGGCGCGTTTTCGGCAATCCAGGCTAGAGCGGCGAGGACGTCGTCGAGACCGGCAGGGAAGGGATGCTCGGGCGCGAGCCTGTAATCCACAGCAACGGCCCGGCACGGCGTTAGCGCTGCAATGTCCCGGCAGACCTTGTCGTGGGAATCGAGATCGCCGATCACCCATCCGCCGCCATGCACGTAAATCAGCGCAGGCCCCGGAGCCGTCGCTTCCACCGGGCGGTAAAGACGCAGCGGAATTTTTCCGGCAGGCCCCGGCGCTGCTAGATCGCGCACCTCTGCCATCGCCGCTGCCGGGCCGCCGAAGGTTGCCGTCTTTTCTCTGTAGGTGACTCTAGCCTGCTCCACAGTTTGCGCGGAGATGGGCTGAGCGCCTGCGGCTAGCAATATTCCAAATAGCTTTACCACATCCGGATGGAAAACCATCGCAGCCTCGAATCCCGGTTGCCGGAAACGCTCATTCGCCTACCGTATCCCCGCGCCGGCGCATTAGCGCTAGCATAAGACAGGGATTGTTCCATTGCGCTGTCTTTTTTGTAAGCACAGCCTCAGCGGCAGGCACGGATCACGGCTCCTCGGGGAAAGGCCGGCCATCGTCCCGTAGCACGACATAGATCGCCGGGATGACGAGCACCGTCAGCAGCGTCGAGGAGGCGAGCCCAAACAGGAGCGAGATCGCAAGCCCCTGAAAAATCGGATCGGCCAAGATGACGGCGGCACCGATCATGGCCGCGAGCGCCGTCAGCAGGATGGGCTTGAACCGGATGGCGCCGGCTTCCAGCAGGACTTGCCGCAAAGGCGTTTGCGCATCGCGCCTCTCGCGGATGAAGTCGACCAATAGGATCGAGTTGCGCACGATTATGCCTGCAAGCGCGATGAAGCCGATCATCGAGGTGGCGGTGAACGGCGCGCCGAATAGCCAGTGCCCCAGCATGATGCCGATCAGCGTGAGCGGAACCGGCGTCAAGATGACCAGCGGAAGCTTGAACGAGCCGAACTGACCGACGACGATAAAATAAATGCCGAGTATGGCGACGGCAAAGGCGGCGCCCATATCGCGGAAGGTGACGTAGGTCACTTCCCATTCACCGTCCCAGAGCAGAGCGGGTTTCGATTCGTCGTCGGGCTGGCCATGCAGCTTGATCTCCGGCTTTTGACCCAGGCCCCACTCCGCTTGGTTTATGGCATCGCGCACCGCAAGCATGCCGTAGATCGGGGCCTCGAAACTGCCAGCAAGCTCGGCCGTCACCATTTCCGCAGCCCGGCTGTTATGCCGGAAGATCGGGAAGGAGGCCCGCTCCTTTTTCAGGCTCACCACGTCGCCGAGCTCCACCACGGTACGGTTGCCCGGAATGGCGTTAGCGGGGACGGGCGTCGAAAGCGTGTGCTGCGAGAGCGAAAGCTCAGTTTTCGGCAAGGCGATCGCGATCTCCACGGGATGGCGGCCCTCGCCCCGATAGGAATATCCGACAGGCACGCCGGAGAGATAGGCCTGGATCGTGTCGTAGACATCGCGTTGCTCGACCTTGAAAAACTCGAGCTTGTCCTGGTCGATGGCAACGCGGAGCCTGTCGGAAGGCACGCCGTAGCTATCGTCCACATCCACGATAAAGGGAATGCCTTCGAAAATCTTCCGCAGCTTAGCGGCGGTTGCGCGCCGCTCCGCGGGATCGGGGCCATAGACCTCGGCAAGCAGCGTCGAAAGCACGGGCGGCCCAGGCGGAACCTCCACAACTTTCAGCGCCGTGCGGGGAGGAAGATCGAGACCCTTGAGCCGTTCGCGCACCTCTAGCGCAATCTCGTGGCTTGTCCGGCTGCGCTCCGATTTCGGAGTGAGATTGAGCTGCAAATCGCCCTGCTCAGGCGTATTGCGCAAGTAGTAATGCCGGACGAGTCCGTTGAAATTGAACGGCGCGGCGGTACCGGTATAGGATTGTATCGAGGTCAGCTCCGGTAAGGTTTTGATCCGTTCGGCAGCCATTTGTAGCACGCGGCCCGTGTCCTCAAGCGAGGACCCTTTTGGCAAATCGATGACGACCTGCATCTCGGACTTATTGTCGAACGGAAGCAGCTTCACGGTCACCGCTTTGAACCAGAAAAGCGTCAGAGACAGGAGCGTCGCAACGCCGACTGAGATGAGGAATCTGAGGGCGAGCTTCCGCGACTTGAGCAGCGGACGAGCGACGGACAGGTAAGCGCGCGCCAAAAAGCCATTGCCCTCATCATGGCCGTGGCCTCCGTCTTTGCTGCCGAAGCGGACCATCAGCCAAGGCGTCACCATCACAGCCACGAAGAACGAGAAAATCATCGCGGCTGAAGCATTTGCGGGGATTGGGCTCATATAGGGGCCCATCAATCCAGACACGAACAGCATGGGGAGGAGCGCCACAACAACCGTAAACGTAGCGATAATGGTGGGGTTACCCACCTCAGCCACGGCCTCGATCGCAGCTTCAACGCGGCTGCGCCCGCCGTTCATCCCCCAATGGCGGGAGATGTTCTCGATCACGACGATGGCGTCGTCCACCAAAATCCCGATGGAAAAAATGAGCGCGAACAGGCTCACCCGGTTGATGGTGTAACCCATGATCCAGGACGCGAAGAGGGTGAGCAAGATGGTGGTTGGGATCACGATCAGAACGACGAACCCTTCCCGCCAGCCTATCGCAACCACGATCAAAAGCACGATGGATAGGGTCGCAAGCCCCAAATGGAAGAGAAGCTCGTTGGCCTTATCGTTTGCGGTGGCGCCGTAATTTCGCGTGACCTCGATGCCGATGTCCTCAGGGATCGCGCTGCCGCGCAAGAGCTCAAGCCTCTGAACGAGCTTCTCCGCGATGTCGACTGCGTTGGCCCCGGCACGCTTGGCGATGGCGATGGAGACGGCCGGGACCCGGACCAGCTCCCCATTCTTTGCCTTGGTAAAGTTCCAGGCTTCCTGCTCGAGCGGCTTTCCGCCGACCACTATATTCGCAACGTCCCGTACATAGACGGGGCGCCCGTCGCGGGTTGTCAAAAGCAAAAGACCGATGTCCGGGATGCCGTGCAGCGTTTGGCCCGCCACCACGGGTACGGTGTGGTTCTCCTCGCGGATCTGGCCCGCAACGAAGGAGCGGTTCGCTGACTTCACTTTGTCGACGAGCTGGGCAAGCGTGACCCCGTAAAGGGAAAGCCGCTCGGGATCGGGCTCTACCCGGATTTGGTCCGGTCTTCCACCTACAATATATGTGAGACCGGTGTTATCGGCCTTGGAGAGCTCGATCCTTAGGTTTTCTGCAAGGTGATAAAGGGCGTTATCGGTCCATCGCTCTGCTGCCTCGGGCTTCGGGGCGAGCGTCAATACCAAGATGGCTACGTCATCGATGCCGCGGCCGACGATCAGCGGCTCAGGAATGCCGATGGGTATACGGTCGAGATTGGCGCGAACTTTGTCGTGCACGCGCAAAATCGCCTCGTCGGCCTTCGTGCCGACGAGAAAGCGTGCAGTCACCAGCACCCGGTCGTCATAGGTGGTGCTGTAAACGTGCTCTACGCCATTGATCGCTTTCACGATGGTCTCGAGCGGCTCTGTGACGAGCCGCGCCGCGTCCTGTGCCTTGAGGCCGTCGGCGCGAACCTGAATGTCGACCATCGGCACCGATATTTGCGGCTCTTCCTCGCGCGGCAGCATGACCAGTGCGATACTGCCCAGCGCGAGCGCGGCGAGCAGAAGAAGCGGGGTCAGCGGGGATGAAATAAATGCCCGGGTGAGATATCCGGAAATGCCTAGCTTCATGGCCGAACCAGCCTGTCGCCGGGCCTAAGCCCCGCGAGCACCTCGACGAACGCTTCGCCATGGTCCTCAAGCCGGGCGGGCTGGCCGAGCTGGATCACGACATCGATGGCCTTCCCCTCACTTGTTTCGAGGCGGGCGTAATCGAGGCCGAAGCGTTTAAAAAGATAGGCGCGCGGCACGACGATCGCATTGCGTTTTCCAGCCGAAATCCAGACCAGCACCCGCTCGCCCACGAAATATTTGCCGAGCCCTTCAGCCTGAGCGTTGGCGATCACACGGCCGTCTTGCAGCTCGGGATAAACAAGGGTGATCGAGCCTTTGCCGATGGGGGCATCGCTCCCGGAAAGCTCCCGGCTGCCAACAGCGATGGGATCGCCCTTTTGAATGAATCGCGCGTGGCGCTCGGGCAGCTCAAGCCGGAGCACGTAAGCGTTTGCCGCAATCTTGGCGATAGTTTCACCCGGCATGACGACCGAACCGGCCGTAACGGGAAGGGTCAAGACCCGGCCATTAGCGGGCGCAAGCACATTGCCCTCCTGAACCTGCTGGGTGATGACGGCGCGCTCGGCTTCCGCCGATTTCAGAGCGTTCGCGGCCACCTCCGACGCAGCGCGCGCCTCATCGAGCTTTGCGCCGGCGGCGAAGCCCTTTTGCGCAAGCTGCACTTGGCGCTGCAATTCGACCAGCGCCGTTTCGGCGCGCGACTTCAGCCCAACGATTTGTGCGTCGAGCGATTTCATCTTTAGCGCAAGCTTTTCGTCTGTGACGGTGGCGAGGACGTCACCGGTTTTCACTTCACTGCCCCGGGCGATGGCAAGAGAGGCGACGGTGCCACCGGTGCGAACGCGAGCGTTGATCTCGTCGGTGCTACGCACCGTTGCATAGACGGCCTTCAAATCGTCGACACTGCGCTCTTTCACCGCAAACACGCTGTCAGCGGAGGCAGCAGCGCAAGGCGAAATTCCGGCAGCGGTGACAAAGGCAAGCAACGCACCGGCAAGCGCGCTGCGTTCAACGCCGAGCCTTGCCGCAGCGATCTTCATCCTCCGGTACATCGTCTCTTTATCCTTTGCCGCTTTCCAGTCGCATCGCGCAGCCGGCGTGCTGCGGCCGTGCCTGAGTCCGTGCTTAGAGCCTATCCGCTTTTGATGGAATCAAAGGCGGGCTCTAAGCTTTTTGTTTTATCGTGCGTCTTATCGGAAAACCGCTTCACACTTTTCCGGACGCACTCTAGGGCCGCCGTAACCGCGCCGGCCGCCATCACGGCGGGACGCTCCGAATTCAAAATCCGTTCGGCCTCGTTTGGGGAACGGTGCGGAGAATATGCGATAGGCCGTTTTGCCGTCTGTGACTTTGTCACGCTCCGGATGGCGTGACCATTGTAAGCGTCACGTGAGCGGCGCGGCTTTGACGGCTTGACAGGAGGCGTGTTAGGCAGCGACGCTAAGCGTCGCAGGTTTAGCGATATTCCAGGGCAGCAGGGCTTCGATCGCGTTGATGGGATGCTCGCCGATGCGGGTGAGAATCTCGCGCAAATAGGCTTCGGGTTCGATGCCGTTCAGCTTGGCGGTACGGGTCAAGGTGTAGAAAATGGCGGCCCGCTCGCCGCCGGTATCGCTGCCTGCGAATAAGCAATTCTTTCGGCCAAGAGCCAAAGGCCTGATGGCATTTTCGGCCGCATTGTTTGAGATCTCCAGCTGCCCGTCGGCGCAATAGCAGCCATCAGCGGTTGCTTACTGAGATGCGGGGACGGCTGCCGGCGCCGTCAGCCATTTGAAGCCCAAGGGGGCCCGCTCCCATTGTGCCGGCGTCAAGACGCGAGAACGGGGTGCCCGGCTTGGGGTAGCGCTGCGGCCTCTTCGTAAAGCGCGTCCCAGAATAGCTGGGCGTCCGCTGCGTTAAACATCGCGGCGGCAGTTTTGCGTGCGCCCGCGCGCAGGCGCTTGAGTCCGCCAGGCTCGCTCATGATCGCCACAAGCGCGCTGAGCGCGTCTTCTGCGAGTCTATCGATCTCTTGAGCGTATATGGCTTTATAGCGGCCGTCCCCGCGGCTCAGGGTCTTCGTAGCCGTCCATTCTCCGAGCGAGTTCGTTGGCAAATCCAAGAGAATGCCGTTCTCCCCGTGGTGAATGAACTCAGGCAGCGCCCCTTGCCGCGTCGCGATAACAGGCGTGAAATTCATCATCGACTCAATGGCGCTGTATCCGAATGTGTCGCTGAAGGTTGTGAGAATAGAAAAATGCGATTTGCGCAATAGTTCTAAGACCCGTGCATTTGGAAGCGCTGAAAAGTGCCGCACATTCGGCAAGGCCAAAAGCTTGAAATACGGTTCGAAGAAATTCGCATCCTTCGGGTCCGTCCATATGCCGGGGCCCACTTGAAGGTCTGAAACGATGTTCACAATGATGGGGATGTTACGGCTGAGTGCTAATTCCGCCATTCTAACGGCCACGCAACCGCCTTTCCGCCCGAAATGGCCGCCGACAAATGTAATCGTCAGCGGATCCTGCGGTTTCCCTGCCATAGCGTCATCTTCCGCCGGCACAGGCAGATTTGGATATCGTGTGATGAGCTTTGCCGCGAGAGAAAGAAAAAACGGATTCTCCGCATGCATATCGTTAAATATCAGTCTGGCATGGTTAGAAATACATATGATTTTCCGGCATCGATCGCTAGCAAGGATGCCCGATAGCCAGCGAAAATAAGCGCTCCTTTCAAGCCCGAAGGCGCGGGGCAAATGCGATTCGAATCCGATAATAAAGGGTGTTAAGCCAAGAGGAATGCGGTTAAAGGCATGAATAAGATCGTACCTCTTGAAAGGAAATTGGTTGAACACCGTGATTCCTTCTATCTTCGATGAAATCTTATTAAACGGAATAAAAGCCTTAACGTCGATGGTGTGGACAGATTCACGTGGACTGTTGAAGGTCCACGGATATCGTACCGGCGCTAAAATTCTCAGAGGCCTAAAATGGCTCAAGGCTTGGTCCCCAGTGTTTTTTGAACGGACTAAGGGCTGCATGGGGGTCTTCTCGCGATTAGGTGGATAGGCCGAAGCACCTGCAAATCAACTACTAGAGCAAGTTATGGTTAAGTTGAACCTGTTAATTCATTTCATGGGCAAGCCTTATGCCGTCGCAACCGGTGCGAAGCATCGCTTGCTAAGGACGGTGCGGACGCCGGATACATCCAGAAGCGTGTCGGAAAGCCGTTCGGCGGGGCCTCCCAACGTCATCCGCGGAAGACAGTGCAGATGGTGGCGATGCGCACGATAGATGTTGCCGTATCGAGTGGTTACGGCGCTTTCAAACCCAGCCCGCTCGGCGAGTGCGAATTCGCGGGGGCCGCACGAAAAGGGGCTGCCAAAAGGATAGGCGAAGTGCCTAACGGCTTTGCCAATCTGCGCGGAAAGGCGCTCAACCCCGCCGGTGATCTCACGAAAAGCTTCGTCTTCCGGCAGCTTTGCGAGCATGGGATGACTAACCGTGTGGCCGCCGATCGTGACAAGCGGGCCGGCAGCAAGCTGGCGAAGCTCCTCCCAGCTGAGAAAGTGCTCGTTCATGAGTTCCTTATCGCTAACAGCACTTTCGGGAAGCACCTCTTGAAGCCATTTCTTAAGACCGGGCAGGTCCTGCCGGGCGAGTTCGATACAATACTCGTATGCCGCAGCCTTTCCGGCTGGAGATTCGAGGCTGAGGCTTCGGCCGTTTCCAAGACCCCCGGTCTCAAGACGCTGGAACTGCATAAGGATGCGTTCCAAGCGAAGGAACCAAACGTCCATGCTTCGATCGGGGGCGCCGCTCGCGACATAAACTGCAAACGGAACGCGATGCCGACGGAAAATGGGCAAAGCAAGGGTGAGATTGTCCCGGTAACCGTCGTCAAAGGTGAGCGCAACGAACCGTTCGCTTGAACCTCGCCGGGAGCGCAAAATATGCAGCATATCGTCGAGCGAAACGAACGAGATACCGTTCCTCTTAAATTTTAATATGACGTCCTCAAGAAATCCAGCCGTAACCGTTAAGTAACGGGATGGCGTTTCATCCTTATCCCGGACAATCCTATGAAGCATAAGCACCGCGCCTATGCCCCCGGCAATGCGCGAAATCGCACGGTATAGCCCCGACGAATACGCACCATGGAGGAGCGCTGTCTTAATCTTGTCCTGCACTTTTAGCCCGCTTTGCTGCATCTTTTACAGCTAACCATAATGTCAGTCTAAGATTTCGAACCTGGACCTCGTCTGGTACAGCTGACGGTAGTCCCTCCTTGGACGTCTTATCAGGCACATCGGCCGTTTGGACTGGAAAACAATGAAAATACTTAACGTCATGGGTGATGCCTACTATCCCCAAATGACGGGCGGCACTCAGGCCTGCCTGCATGAGCTTATGATTGCACTCCGGGATATCGGTCACACCCCTCAGCTCGTTGCAGGATTGTGGGGCGGTAAGCTTGAATTGCGATCCAGGCTGGAGATGCGCCTAAGGGGGCGGCCCTGGGTGCGTCACCGCTGGCACGACTACCACCTCTACAGGAAGTGGCATCCCTGGGAGCATGTGGATGAATTCGTGCAGCTTCTGCAGCCCGACCTAGTTCTAGTTCAAGGGACGGCAAAAGCCGTGCGGATCGCCGATGCCTATTCGAAGCATGGGCTGCCAGTGTCGATGTATTTGCATGAAGTCGATTTCACCCGTCTTGGCGGCGACCCAACGTCGCTGTCTGGCGTGAAATTTATTGCAAACTCGGAGTTCACTCAAAGGCGAGTGAAGGAAATCTACGGCTTAGAGTCCTACGTCCTGCCCCCTATTTTCTTCGACGCGGAACGGTATACAGTAGCGTCGTCGCGCGAAAACGTCACTTTCATCAATCCAGTGCCGATGAAAGGGGTCGCCTTGGCCTACCGAATTGCGGCGCTCTGCCCCCAGATCCCCTTCCATTTCGTTCAATCCTGGACACTCAGCGACGATGAGCTATCGGCGATCGCAGAGCGCCTAAAGACGCTTCCGAACGTGCGTTTCAGCCGGTCGGTTTACGACATGCGCACAATATACGGACAAGCGAAGATCATGCTCGTTCCAAGCCAGGTTGACGAAGCCTGGGGGCGCGTTGTCAGTGAAGCGCAATGCAGCGGAATCCCATCGCTCTACTCCCGCGCCGGAGGGCTTCCCGAGGCTGGCGGCGAGGGTGGCATTTGTCTCGAACGCGATGCTCCTGCGGAGGAATGGGCGGCAGCATTGCGCTCGCTTTGGACGGACGCGGATCTCTATGCGGCGAAATCCCAAGCCGCGTTGGAGAACGGGCACCGCATCACGGGCGAAAGGAACCTGCGACTGAAAAAGCT
>JBKQOR010000229.1:0-8827 GCA_052145435.1 Rhodomicrobium sp.
ACGTTTCTGGAGTGATTACGAAGGAGCACGTCGCAGATTCTGTCGCCAGCAGCATCGTGACGTACGCACATTGAACCTCAGTGACAGCGAGGCGCTGCAAGACAACTCGACCTTCCGCTTTGGGTCAACTGCACGCCTCGCAAATATCTAATTAGGCGGAGAGAGCTTGCCTATCTCGGCGAAATTTGTGCCCTCGGTGACGAGTCCGGTCTTGGAGGTTCAGCCGCCCAGATTTGCTCACCGTGAGTATTTCGGGAATCGACCCCCAAAGGGAAGTACCTTTTCCGGCGGCTGCTGGAAGAAGCGCGCCCCAACTGCAATACCTGAAACACCCGGACCGCATGGTTACCGCCGGCATGGTAAACGGCCTACCGCGAAATTTTTCCCCGCCGTGTTTTTGCGTTTTTTTTCGCGACTCAGGCCGATTTTTTGATTCCTGGAATCCCGTTAATTATCTTTTTGTCACCGCGGTAAGCTTGGCAAAGCCTTAAAAACGGGGCGCAATTTAAGGTTTTGCTAAGCGGTTGGAAAGGTCTGGAAAAAACGTCCGGCCAAGCCCAACGGCCCATTACCCTGGAAGCCGCCGGGCGCCATCCATTGGCAAAGCCGGCGATGCCTGCTTAGCTATGCGCTAAGCCAGACCGAACGGATTTTTAACTTTCACTGCCGGTTCCGCCGATGCAACGGTCAACGGCAGATCGTGCTGATCCTCCAGCTCCCGGATTATTCTCTCAAGGAGCTCTTTGAGCGCGTTCGCGTCGTTAAGGCCGGCGCGGTCTCTCGTTATTGCGAGCGATCCGTAAATCGCGACGTGATCCTCGCGGTTCTCAAATTTGAGATTGCCGAGAACGACTGCGTCGCTCTCATTCCTGAAGGGTGAAAAGTTCGTCATCTGCCTGGCCTCGAAGTTTGCTGCGCGGCCTCGGTTGTCCGGAGGCGGCATCCGAAATGCGGCGTTGGCTCCGGCAAGCTCATGGCGTGCTGCTTCACCGCCGCGTCGAGTTGCGGGAACACATCGATGCTGATCCTGCTTTCAAGCTCCGGGATTGAAATGGGTTCCCAACCTTGGCTGCCATCGTTCGGCGCGAAATAGGCGGCGGCGGCGTTGCGCGATGGTACGTAAACGGCCTTGAAGATGTGCGTGGGCACCAGCACGCGCCCCTTGAGGCTCTGCAGTTCTGTCCCCAAGAACGCTGGCCCTGTAACCACATACACCTCGCCGCTGGTGAGCGCCATATCGCGTATAGCCGACTCGATCCCCTCCCACAGGACCTCGTTATTACATGGGTCCTGCGGAATCATGTTCGCGAGAGAGAACGACTCTTCCTGAGATTCGGGTGTCGACATATCCCCGTTCGGCGCCATGTGGCCGCGGTCGAAGCCGCTGCGGCGGTAATCGGCCAGCTCGGAACGCTGGCCGGCGGGCAGCGCCAACTCCTCGTGGAAGGCGTTGGAGCGAAGCCGCGGCAAAGTTCGTGCACGGCCAATGCGTGCAGCTGTGAGATGCTCCGCAGACCAAAGCGGGGTGCGCGCGATGCCGGAGTAGAGCACGGCAATTTCTGAAAAGCACACGGGATAGGTCTGCGCCGCGAGCTTCGGGCTTTTTATGGCCGGCGCCGAGCCGAGATAGAGCTGGGCCGCACAGCTCGCCTCTCCTGCATAAACCGGCGGAGCGAGAGAAATGAATACGCTAAGCAGAAACGCACTGAAACAGGAGAGTCGAGCCATGATCGTTCCCCCAATCGGACTTGTTCAAATGCAAGTCTGAAAAGGGGTATGCGATTCGCTCTTACTGTCGAAGACTTAAGGTTAACAAACTCCTAATCCAAAAACGAACGGCCGCGCCCTGCGCCTGGCTATTTGCGAGCCGCTGCCAATTTGGTATTCCTGCGGCGCACAGCTGAAAATGACAAGTGGCCGGATTTTTCCGGCCACTGAATGCGCAATTGAAGGGTTAGCAAAGGTTACTTACAAGTCTTTGCAATCTCTTCGATAATAGGAGACGTAGATTCGTCAAGAGTAGACATGATCTTGTCGAAGTCTGCGCCGATTTTCTTGCCGACCTCGTCCATCTGCTTGGACAATGCTTCGACCGTCTTCTGGTCGTTCTTCTCTGCCGCTGCACCGGCTTGGTCGTCGAGCTTCATGACTTGGCAGAACGCGTCCATCTTGGCTTTGTCGCCCTTGATGCTGTCGGCGAGCTTCTGCACGTCGGCTTTGCTTGCCGGGGGCGGGGCCTTTTCCTGCGACGGGTTCTTGTTCTGGGCAAATGCGGGAGCGGAAAGGACTGCAAATACCGCGGCGGCGGCCACAAACTTGGTTTTCATCAAAGTCTCCTTAATCGATGAGCCTGGATGCATTAGGCGATTCAATGCGGGAAGCTAACTCTAATCCGGAACTTTCGTCCCGGTCTTCCCACAAATTTATAAATGGCGGCAATTTCACGACAACGCACATGAAATTTTGTCAACAAAACAAGCAGCCTAGCTGCCGGAAAAGAAATGCGGCGCACGCATATGATTTCGCGTGCGCCGCATGGATGTGCTTTTTTTAGTCGTCGTCGCGCGACGCGAACTGACGGCGGCGGCTCGTTTTTTTGGAGTAACCCTTCCGATGCCGGGTGCTAGCATAGCGTTTCCTGCCCCGGCTGGAATCCGCATGGTGCTTGCGGGCATGGCGCGCGCTTGCGGACCGTTTTCCGCTTCTGCCCGCCACCGCGGAGCGTGTAATGTCACTCTGAGCGTGCGCCAATTGCGTTTTGCCGGGCTCGGACTTCGCAGTGCGCGTGCGGGCACCGGATTTTTTGGGGAAGGGGTTGAGCGCCTGTATCAACCGCTCGCCTAGATTTGGCTTCTGGTAGCCGCGCTTCCCGCTGCCGTAACTGACGACCTCGAGGCAAACCGGAGCAAGCCCGTCCATGCCGAGAGCGTTCTTCGCGCCCGTCGACAGGTCGATAATCCGTCCCGCGACGAAGGGGCCGCGGTCATTGATGCGGACCGTGATGCTATGGCCGGTCCGTTGATTGCGGACAACTACGCGTGTCCCAAAGGGCAGAGACTTGTGCGCCGCAGAGATGCCCGTGTGGTCATAGCGCTCGCCGTTTGCCGTACGGGTTCCCGACGAATAGGTGGAGGCGATACCGCATTCGGCGAACGCCTGCTCGCAGCCAACAAACCCTACCGCTGCTAACAAGACGGCCGCATACATACCGTTCACTTTCTTCATCACAACCTTTCCTTGCTGAACCAATGAACGGCGCGATCAAAGTGGTAAATGAGGCGTAAATTGGAATGGATTTATGAATAACTGGTATGCACTTTTTGCATACCGCAGGACAATTCGGCAATTCGCCCTCAATTGGAATGAGCGGGTGAAGATTCGCATTCAAGTCAAAGGCCTTTAATACATGTTAATGGCGATGGAGTGCTCAATAGTGGTAACATATGCTTTGCGTTACTTGCCAGTATGAGGGCCGCTTCGCAAACAGCGCTTAACGGATATTTATTTGGCGTTCTTTGCGCGGCATTCCCTGGCGAACTGGCGCGTCATGGAACCAGGTGCCGTTCCCAGCATTCCCAACTCATTTCCAACGCCAGATGGTTTTTTGAATTTGCCATAGCTCTATAATAGTTGTAGAATATATCAACGTTAAGCCTCAAGCTACGCAGTATAATAGTTGCGCCATGAGGATATATATGAGACATAACGGAGGTTATGCGGCAATATGTCTGCTTTTAACATTGTTTGGTATTGGGATAATGTTAATAATACTCAAATATTCGCCGCCAATTTATGTTGATATTGCTGTAAGCCTATTCTTTTCAGTTCTTATTCCCGCTGCGTTCCTAGTTGCGCGCAATCACGTGAGAAACAATCGGATACATGCAGCCGAAGTGTTCTGCCGCACCTTTGACGGATCGTTAAGCAGTAATATCTTCTTTGAATTCATCGAAAGAAAATATTGCTCAGGTAATGCTGCACCCAGTGTGGCAGGCGGGTCGAATGTAAAATACTCGGGCGCCGATATACCGGGCTGGCTTCTGCTGGGCGCCTGCCTCCCGTTCATGATGTTCACGGCAGCTGGCGTTTTTATCCTCCTGCTCCCTGCCACTGAGTCGGCTCAGTTGCTTAGCAATGCACTTGGAACGAGCGTTTCCAGCGCCGGGGAACATGGCGTAAGTGACTTAAAAGACTACGAAAATACCATCGCCATTGCTTCACTGGCTTTTGCAAGCTCGTTTCTCTACAGCGTGAGGCTGTTCCTTAGATCGCTTGCCGCTTATGGCCCGTTTGCAATCGTGCTCTTACGCGCATTTGCTCACATGCTATTCGCGGTCATGCTTGCAGTAATGATCTGGCATGTAGCGCCCAGCACCGAGCCGTTAACCAAAGTTGCGACAAAGGTGCAAAACAGCATCGTGAGTGACAATAATGGCACGATCCGGCCAAGCCACGACGATGCGCGCGACCTGCAAGAAGGGACAGCCCAGAACGGGAAAACGCCGAAGCTTTGGCTCGCGCTGGCGCTCGCCATAGGCTTCGTTCCCGACTACGCGTTTTCCTGGCTTTTGCAGAGAGCCCGGCTAACCTTCAACCGCCGCACGCGCGCCGGCAAGCATGCAGCCGTTACGCCGCTGACAGTCATCGATGGCATCGATTTTGCCAAAGCGTTCCGCCTGGAGGAAGGGAATATCGCCGGCGTGGAAAATCTGGCTGTGGCCAATCCTGTCATGCTCCATGTTGAAACGCCATATTGCATATTCCAGATCATGGATTGGATCGCTCAGGCTCAGCTGTGCTCCGCGGTCGGCCCGGAGCGCTTCCTTCTTTTCAGAAAAATCAACATCCGAACGATCTTCGATCTCGAGCGCGCAGTCCTCGATGCGACCGCGCCAGCGGGGCTGAAGCAGATCGTGGGTGCGGTTCTCCTCGCCAACGATGGAGCGAATACGAGCCTGCTGCGCGACTTCGGTGTCCGCCCGCTAGACATGGCCCACCGCGATTTCGATAAAGCGCTGACATCCTGGGTGAATGTGGAGGTGATCGAGCATCTCGTGCGGGTGATTATCGACAACCTTCACACTCATCACTTCCGGCAGCTATGGCTGGATATCGAGGCGGCGCTGCCGCCTGCGAAATCCGAAAAGGTGCAGCGCGGCGGCCCCAATACTCTGCCC
Source organism: Rhodomicrobium sp. (assembly GCA_052145435.1). GTDB lineage: Bacteria > Pseudomonadota > Alphaproteobacteria > Rhizobiales > Rhodomicrobiaceae > Rhodomicrobium. Next base: position 5,178 of record JBKQOR010000229.1, read on the forward strand.
GGCCAAGTGGCTGCCGCCGCCCCATCCCATTCGAATGGAGGAGGCGGCAATCTGCCGTCCGGTGAGCTCGCAGCCGGGGGCACGGCCCCTCATCGAACGGCACGTTGACCGATGCCGCGATGAGCGCGCCGGCTTAGATCTCGAAGGGTTTGCCGATTTCCGGGATGACCACATTCTGGCCGGCCATTGCAGCCACGAATTTGGCGGGGTCCTGATCGATAATCGGGAAGGTTCCGTAGTGCATTGGCACAACGGCGTCGAATTTGAAGAACTTTTTGCAAGCGAGCGCCGCCGTTCTCGCGCCCATGGTGAAGCGGTCGCCGATCGGCACGAAACCGATCTTGGGGTCGAATATCTCCGCGATAAGCGCCATGTCGCCGAAAATTTCCGTGTCTCCCATGTGATAAACGGTCTTGCCGAGGCCTTCGATCACGACGCCGCAAGGGTTGCCAAGGTAGACGGTCTTGCCGCCGGCCTCAGTCGAAGACGAATGAAACGCCTTGACGAAGCTCACGGTGACGCCGCCGCCAAGATCGATCGTACCGCCGGGATTGCCAGGCTCTACTTTCCCGGCGCCTTGTCCGGCCAGAAACATCGCCAGCTCGTAAACGGCGGCGAGCGTGGCGCCTGTCTTTTTGCAGATCTCCACGGCGTCGCCCACATGGTCGTCATGGCCATGGGTCAGCACCACGTGCGTTGCGCCGCGCGCGGCATCGTCAACCGAACCTTGGAATTTTGGGTTCTGCGAGAGAAATGGGTCGATTAGAATGACGTGGCTGCCGTTTTCGGCGCGCACGGCGGAATGCCCAAACCATGTTAGCTTCATTGCAAATCTCCTGAGAGTGACCGGCGACTCGCTCTGCACTATAAGAGAGGCGCAAACACCGGCAATTCGTAAAAATATCCAAGGACAAAGTTGTGCCATCGGAGCTTCTCCCGCCTTCCGGGCTTTTCGAACGGTTGCAGCACGATGAGAGGCTGCTCGGCCTCGATGTGGGCACGAAGACCATCGGTCTCGCCCTTTCCGACGTCATGCGCCAGATTGCAACCCCGCTCGAAACCATCCGCCGGACGAAGTTTACGGCCGATGCCGCACGGCTCCTCGCGCTTGCGAAGGAGCACGGCGCTGGCGGGCTCGTCATCGGCCTTCCGATCAATCTCGACGGCACCGAGGGGCCGCGCGCGCAATCGACGCGGGCTTTTGCCCGCAATCTGGCACAGCTTACCGATTTGCCCATGGCGTTTTGGGATGAGCGCTTGTCGACCGCTGCCGCTGAACGCGCGCTTCTCGAAGCTGATACCAGCCGCAAGCGCCGCGCCGAGCTGATCGACAAGATGGCCGCCGCCTACATTTTGCAGGGCGCACTCGACCGGCACAATTTCAGCCGCCGCCCGGCCCTGTCATGATAGCCATTCTCACGGCACTTGCGCCGCTGTTCCTCATCTCAGCGATTGGCTACACGCTGGCGCGCATGAATTTCGGCGGCGAGGAGATGTGGCACGCGCTGGATCACATAACTTTCTACGTCCTTTTTCCGGCGCTGCTCGCCAAAACACTGATGCGTGCCGATCTTAGCAGCGTTCCCGCGCTCGATTTCGTGGCCGTTTCCATCGGCTCGATCACGATCATGGCCGGCGCGATTGTTGTTATCTATCTCGCCGCGGGCCGGCCGCTTCCCGGCCCGGCGTTTACGAGTTTCTTTCAAGGCGTGATCCGCTGGCAAAGCACCGTCGCGGTTGCGATTTCGGCGGCGCTCTTCGGCGAGCGGGGGCTGACCTTCGCGGCACTCTCGGTTGCCTCGCTCATCCCAGTCGTACAGCTCTATACCGTGCTCGTTCTCCTCATTTTCGGCCGCGGCAATGAGGGCATCCGGCTCTTGCCCATGGTGCAGCGCCTCGCACTCAATCCGCTCGCACTCGCCTGCTTGCTCGGGCTCGTGCTCAACGCCACCGGGGTTCCCGATTTCGTGTACCAAACCTTCTCGCTGCTCGGAATCGCCAGCATCGCGCTCACGCTTCTTGCCGTGGGTGCGGGCCTCAACCTGGAAAGCGCGCATGCTTCCGGTCGCATTGTCGCGGCGAACATGGCGTTGCGGCTCATAGGCATGCCGCTCCTCGTGCTGCTCCTGTGCTGGCTCGCTGGGCTAACCGGGCTCGCCCGCACCGTCGCGGTAGTCTCGGCTTCTGTGCCCACCGCGGCCACGGCCTATACGATGGCGCGGAAAATGGGCGGCGACCCTGAACTCATGGCGCAACTCATCACCTTCCAAAGCGTGGCTTCCGCAGCCACGCTCCCACTCTTTATATATATCGCGCAGAGCCTGTGAGCTTCGCGCCGTTTACGATTGCCGCGACTGACCATGACCGCTCCGCCTGCCGCCTTAAGACGCAAGCATCGGCGAAAGCGCCTTACCGAAGCTTTAAGCCAAGCTAGTGCATTGATAATACCGGAGAAAGTCCCACGGCAGAGGCCTGGCGCCGCAAGCTGGTGCGGCTTGTCATGGTTAATCCGGCGATGAAATTATATTTAACGGACTTTTTGAAATCCGGATTCGGGGGCGAAATCGCGAAAAATTTCGATTTATGCGGCGGGCACAAATAGAAATCCCGCCCCATTTACCATTCCGGTATTAAGTATGGGGCGGCGCGACGAAATTAAGCCCGGCAACCGAGATAGACGCCGGACCGCTTTACACACCCCGATGCCCACGTAAACTGCCTTACCGGCTCCTGCTTCGGATGCTATCTTGCCTTGCTTGCTTGGGCTCTCGCGGAGGGGTCCTTTTGAGGGAAACACGCGTATGCGCTTTGAGGGAACCAACACCTATGTCGCAACAGACGACCTTCGCGTTGCGGTGAACGCCGCCATCGTGCTGGAGCGGCCGCTCCTGGTGAAGGGCGAGCCCGGCACCGGCAAGACCGTGCTCGCGCGCGAGGTGGCCGCCGCGCTGGGCGCCCCTTTGATCGAATGGCACATCAAGTCCACCACCAAGGCGCAGCAGGGCCTCTACGATTACGACGCCGTCAGCCGCTTGCGCGACAGCCAGCTCGGCGACGAGCGCGTGAAGGACATCCGCAACTACATCCGCAAGGGCAAGCTCTGGGAGGCGTTCGAGGCCGGCCAGAAGCCGATCCTCCTCATCGACGAGATCGACAAGGCCGACATCGAGTTCCCGAACGACCTGTTGCAAGAGCTCGACCGCATGGAGTTCTTCGTCTACGAGACCGGCGAAGTGATAAGCGCCAAGCTGCGCCCCATCGTGTTCATCACGTCCAACAACGAGAAGGAGCTGCCCGACGCCTTCCTGCGCCGCTGCTTCTTCCATTACATCCGCTTCCCGGAGCGCGAGACCATGCAGGCCATCGTGGACGTGCATTTTCCGGGGCTGAAGCCGCGGCTGCTCCGCGAGGCGCTCAATATTTTCTACGATATCCGCGATGTGCCCGGCATGAAGAAGAAGCCGTCCACCTCCGAGCTGCTCGACTGGATCAAGCTGCTCCTCTCCGAGGATATCGACGCCGAGACGCTACGCGAGCGCGACCCCAGGAAGCTCATCCCGCCGCTGGCCGGCGCGCTCATCAAGAACGAGCAGGATGTGTCGCTGTTCGAGCGGCTCGCGTTTTTGAGCCGGCGGAAGGAGCGGGAGTAG